>CAIUDS010000392.1 GCA_903897985.1 uncultured delta proteobacterium | reverse complement strand
GCCAGCCCCATGCCGAACAGGAAATAATAAAGCAGGGCCGCGGCGAAATTTTCTTTCCAGCACGACCCTTCCACCAGCACCACCACATGGTTCTTGAGCACCGCCTTGAACACATCCCCGAAAAACACATAACTCATGGGCACGAAATTGACCTTATTATCCTTGAAATATTCCTTCGAGTCTTCCAGCTTGAGCGTCAGCATGTTCAAATCAACGCTGTCCGCGCCCAAGACCTGGTTCATCTGGTCTATCAGTTCCGCCACCCGAACCTCCGCGCCGGTGTTGCGCGCCCCCGAATAGGCCATCAAGAGGATTTGCAATTTCTCCCCCGGCTTGTGCTTCTTGTTCAAGCCCAAGCCGAACAGATCGAGAAACCGGACCCCATACCCAAGGACCTGCACCAGCCACCAGGTGAGCCAGCCGTAGATGGTGTCAAAGATATTCCCGGTCCCGCTGAAGTCCGGCATCTTCCGCCACATCCTCAGATACTCAAACATCCCTTCCTCCCTTGAAATCATATCCTTCCTTGGCCAAGTATTCTTTGATCCGGGAAACAAACAAGTTGGAGCTCTCCAGCAAACCCTCGGCCCTTTCCTGATCCACGGGGATCAAGCCATAATCGCCCTGATTGCGAAGGTCAAAGGCTTTTTGGAAGGACTTGAACATTTGCCTATCCCAGATTCCCGGTTTGACAAATTCCTTGTTAAAATATGCCAGGACCGCCGAGTGTTTGGAAAACTGCAGATTCCGGTGAAGCAAAACCGCTTCTGCGGCATAGAAAAAGGCGTAATAGGCGCGGGAAACGGCAAAATTATAATGCTCATTCTCATAAAGCTCGCCCGCGGCCTGAATGCTCTCTTCGGCGTTTGCGATCAGCAGCTTCACCTGCTCCGCTTTGCTCATATGGAGATGCCTTCTTTTTCCACCGACGCGAATACCTGGAATCCCGCGCGAGCCTGCGCCAGGGATTTGGTGACCAACAGGGCCGTGAACAGATAAGGGGTATGAAGGGAAAACTCATAGATCGAGTCGCGGATTTCATTCTCCAGTTCCAGCGAATATTTTTTATCCGGCAGGATCAACATCAGGTCAACATCGGAATCGGGGTCGGGATTGCCCCGGGCCCGGGAACCGAACAGTAAGAGCTGAAAATCCCCGAGGATGACCTCTTCCAGGCGGACCTTGATTTCGCTTAGAAGTTGAGCCAGGACCCGGTCGCCCAAGGCCGGCCGGCCGCGTTTGGTTTTGTTTTTCTTGATCATTTAATCCGCTCCCCCCATGTGCGGGAGTTCGACTCCGTTTCTTTGATTCTATCCCAAAGAAACGGAACCGGCAATATCGGATCAATGCTTCACGCCGGATGCTTGGGCAGATACTCTTTCTCGAACCAGTTCATGAACAGCGGCCGGATTTTCTTGGCGCGTTCCACAAAGACCTGGTGCCCGGCCAGGATCCGGTTCTTGAGCTTGTCTTCATTCGCCGCCAGCTTCTCGGTCATCTCCACCAATTGCTGGTAATGGTTTTCAACCTTGGGCGTGTGCTCCGGGTGTTTCACATAATCAATGAAGTAATCCATCATGTCGAGTTCATGGAACACCGCCTCGCAGCGGGTGTCGCTGGAGATGGAAATCATGGGGATGCCGAACGGGCTGGCCAGCACGGTCGAATGATAGCGGGTGGTGGCCTGGAACTTGAGCGCGCTGAGCACGGCCACGATGTCGTCCACCACATAGTCGTCGCTCGGCACCAACCGCGCCCGGTCCTTGTGCTTCATCAGGTCGTAAATCGCCTTGGTCGGGGGCAGGTCCATGTGTTCCATCGAAATCAAACAAACATCCGCGCCGAACTTCTCCACGCACCAGTCCGCATATTTCGCGGTTTCCTCCACATACTTCCGGCTGCTCGCCCGGCCCTGCTTGGTCCAGTTATGATATGCCGGCCAGTTATAAAGGTCTTCCTTCTTCCCCACAAACTTGATCTTGATCGGCCACCAGAAAAATTCCTTCGGGCACAGTCCGATCACCGGCCGGCTCTTCGGATCAATCCCCACCCGTTTCCACACCTTTTCAATATATTCCCGCGACGGCGTCGGATACAGATACGCCCCGTCCGCCACCAGGCTGATCGGTTTGGTCACCCCGTATTCCTTCATCCGCGCCACCGCGTCCGGGTTCCGGAGCATGACCAAATCCACATATTTATTTAGCGTGTTTTTGAGAATTTTCTGACTTAACGGCTTCAAATGCCCGCAGTCGTTGGAATAGGAGACCACGCCCTCGCCGCGCAGGTGCGCGAACATGGCGGCGCCGCAGAACATCCAAAGGAACACGGGGGAGAAATGGTCAATAAAGGTGGAGCCTTCGGAGAGCAGGAGCAGGTCGGCTTTCATCTGCAACAGTTTCCACGGAATAATCGCGCTGGCCGGAGTGATCTCGATCATGTCAATATTCGGGTCCGGGACATAACGGCGCTGGTTGGCGATGTTCTGGGTCAGCACCCGCATTTTACCCAGCCGGTCCCCCAGCATCTCCTTTAAGTCAATGATGGTGGTGGTCAGCTTGGCCTCCGAACCGGTATTGTTCACCCCGTTATAACCGAACAGATTAACGACAACTTTTCCCCCTGCTCCCATGACTTTGCTCCTTTCTTGATTTCGACTGACAAAATCTACCAAATTCGTCAGGCAAAGTCAAGAGCCGGGTAATTTTTTTGCATCCGCCGCTCCGCTTCCGCCAGGGCTGCAGGCGCTCTTGCTTGCCCTCAGCATCGTGCGAGCTTCTGGATGTGCGAGCGCGTTCAAAGGCAATGGATGTGGTAGCGCCTTCAGGCGCGAAACCTTAAAATTCAATCAGTTGCACTTTTCTCGCTCAGCATACTCCTTCCCCGTAAAATCGCCTTTGGTTGTTTTCAAGAGCCGCACTATTTTTTTGAGATCTGAAATTTGAGATTTGAGATCTCCCAAGGCCCTTGCTGGACCAATGATGATTCTGTCGTCCAAGAGTCTGAGAGGTTAACAACCTCCCGAGTCCTATGTCGTCCAGTCGCGCTGATAATTACCCACGCCCCGCTCCGCAAAACTGTTTCCAGTTTATGGTTTATGGTTTTGGGTTTGGAATTCAACCAGAAACAAAAAACGCAGAAACCAGAAACCTTCCGCGCTAACCTGCGGTGAAGGGCTTATTTTGCCTTTAGCGCGGGCTCACGCTTTGGCGTGACCGCGCAAACCGAAATGAAGGCTGTGCCTTCCCGTGGGACGCAATTGAAAAAGAACCACTTGCATTGCCGGGGGCATCAGGTTTGTTGTCAAATGCTGGGCCCAGTCCGGAGTCGTTGTCCGCCAGACGCAAGAACAGCAGGGCAGATGTCAGGCTGTGGTCCGCGGTTAAAGACAACCGCCAATTAAAATTATGATCCCCCATGCCCGAACTCGCGGCTGGGTCGCTCCCCGTAATTGGGGATTGAACATGTTGAAAGAACCTTGTTTCAAGGTTTCAAGTTTAAAGGTTTCAAGGT
>CAIUDS010000391.1 GCA_903897985.1 uncultured delta proteobacterium | reverse complement strand
GAATTCCGAGTTGAAATGCTGCTAGTCATCCAGATCATCATTTTCCTCGCCGCGGTCGCCGGCGCCGTTTATCTCTTCGCCAACCGGGCGCGCGCCCTGGAAATTTCCCGGTTCCTGGCCGTGGTCGCCGCGCTCGCCCAGTTCGGCTGGCTGATCCACGCCGGCATCACCTATCACTACTCCGTCCTGCTCGACCCTTGGGGAGTCATGGCCGTGTTCACCATCGCCGTCATCGCCATGGCCTTCTGGGCCAACACCCGCTACTCGACCCCGCGCGTCCTGATCGGCGCCCTCCATCTCCTGGTGGTCGCCATCATCCTCGGCCGCATCTTCTTCCCGGCCCCGGGACAGTTCGCCATGAAGATCTCGTGGAAACTCGCTTTCCATATCCTGTTCACCTCCGCCGGCTTTGCCGTGCTCGCGGTCGGATGTGTGGTCGGAATCCTCATTTTGCTCCGGACCAAACTCCTCAAGTCCCTGGATTGGGCCACCAAGCCCGACATCCCCTGGCCCTCGCTCACCGCGCTCGACGGACTCTTCTTCCAGAGCATCGGCCTCGGAATCCTGCTCCTCACCATCGGCATCATCCTCGGTATCTGGGCCTTTCCCGGCGCCGCGCTCAAAGGCCACTGGTATGAGGACCCCAAGGTTCTGCTCAGCACGCTCGGATGGGGGCTTTACGGCTGGGTCTGGGTCTCCCGCCGCAAACAGGGCTTTTATAGCTGGACCATTGTCGCCATTGCAACCCTCGGTTATATTTTCGTACTCCTGGGGTTTTTCCTCTCCAACTTCCTCGCAACCGGGTTCCACAAATTCTAGGAGACCAGCTTGAACGAAGACTTGGAAAACAACCCGATCCTGGATAACCCGGGGCGCGAATGCATCCCGCTGGCGGACATGGTGGCAATGATCGGCGTCAACCACCGCGCGGCCCCCATCGAAATCCGGGAGAAGCTGGCCGTGCCCAGGACCAGGATCGAAGCGATGATGCAATCCCTCCGGGAAAGCCTCGGGCTTTCCGAACTGGTAATCCTCTCAACCTGCAACCGCACCGAGTTCTACTGGGCCTCGGAAAAAGCCGTTGATCCCATGGAATTCTTCCGCGCCTTTCCCGCGCTGGATCTCGAAACCCTGGCCAAGCTCGCGGTCCTGGCCTACCGCTTTCATGGGAAAGAGGCCGCCCGACATCTGATGGAAGTTACCGCGGGACTCGATTCCCTCGTCCTGGGCGAGACCCAGGTGTCCGGCCAGGTCCGCAGCGCCTATGAACAATCGCGCGCAAAGGGGCTCACCGCCTCCGCGCTTAATTTCCTCTTCCAGAAAGCCTTCGAGACCGTCAAGAAGGTCCATACCGAGACCGCGCTGCTCTCCCAGAAGGCCTCGATCCCTTCCGTGGCCCTTGAATTCGCCAAGGCCATTTTCGGGGAACTCGAAGAAACCTATGTGCTCGTGATCGGCACCGGCGAGATCGCCGAACTGACCCTCGAGTTGTTGCAGGACCGCGGCGTGAAAAAGATCGGTTTTGTCACCCGCTCGGCCGAGCGCGCCGTGACTTGGCAGTCGCAATGCGCCTCCGCCGAGATCACCACCCTCGATAATATCCAGAGCGTGCTCCCCAAGGCCGACATTGTCATCGCCTGCACCTCCGCGGACAAGCCCGTCCTGACTTCCGCCGACATCATCCAGGCCCGCCTGACCCGGCAAAGACGGTTCCTGCCCCTGCTCATCCTGGACCTGGGGCTCCCGCGCAATGTCGCCCCCGAAGTCGGAAAGCTCCAGCAGGTTTATCTCAAGGACATTGACGACCTCTCGGAAGTCGTCGAGAAAAACAAGGTCAAGCTCGAAGCCGAGGTCGCAAAGGCCCGCGCCCTGATCAGCGCCGGCGTGTCCGACTATGTCCAGTTCTGCCGCACGGCCACCGCGGCCGGAACCATCAAGGAACTGCGAGCGTTGGTCGAGGAAATCGCCCGCAAGGAACTCGAGCGGACCCTGGGCAAACTCGCGCAACTTACGCCCGAACAAAAACAGATGATCGAGGAACTGGTCCACCGCCTCCAGGCCAAAATCCTCCACAACCCCTCCGAGCGCCTCCGCTTCATCTCGAGGAACGGCCAGGGTCAGGAAGCCGTGGAGTGGGCAAGGATGCTCTTTGGACTCGATCCTCTCGATTCCGCATTCCCCTCTTCTCGCGACGCCCACCGGTCCCCGGACCCGGATAAAAAACGCTGAATTCCCTGTTTTGGGGATTGGGGGTTTGGGGTTGGTCAATTTCACTGACCACCGACCACTATCCACTAAGCACTGTTTTTTTACCACAGAGTCCACAGAGGGCACAGAGAATTCAATTATTCCTTTGTCCCCTCCCCCCTGGCGGGGGAGGGTTAGGGAGAGGGGGATTGTTTCACCGCAGGGACGCATCCTTCGACAGGCTCAGGACAGGGAGGGCGCGGAGAATTCAAGCCCAAGAATTGGAACCGCAGATTAACGCAGATGAACGCGGATAATTTATTCCTGATTTGCAAACTCTTGCCTACAAATTGTTGCGAGAATGTCTCACTTGTCCTCAGTAGCTTAGACGGAGGGGGATGTCCGGGTGTGACCCCTCGGGCTTACGTACTTAGGCCCTATCCTGCTAATTCACCCTGGTTGCAGGACGTAAAGAAAATGCTTCTTCAAAATTCTTAGCGCTAAAGATTTTCTTCTTAAGCCCAAGATAAGGCGGAAAAGCACCGCCAATGCCTATCACTCTTCTTGCTTTTTGTAGCATATCAATTTGTTCCGCCGTCCATCCCAGAGCAACATAACTATTCTTTGGGATTGGTTTAAGAGGGGTATAACGCATAGGATAACAAACAACTTCCCATTCCATTAAATCTCTAATCTTCTCCAAGAAGCTCTCTGGATCGTCCATGAAATTAAATAAAGAGTAAACAAGAATATCTCTGCCGCTTATGCCAACGCTTTTTAATATTTCTATAGCCCGCTTTAGTGGGTCTCTGATTGCACTACTGTCATAAGCAAGCCTAAGCAGTGGCATTCTTAATTTCTTAATCCTTAAAGCTACCTTCTCATCAATATATCTCGCATCCAAGCCTTGATTAAAATCAACAGTAAGATTTAGCTCTTCGAGTTCATCAAGAATGTCTTCTCTATAGGGTGAGGCCAAAAAATTATTGTCCCAGAAGATTATTCTCTTATGGCCTGGGTAAACAAATTTCTTAATTGATCTATGTGCATGGAATTCTGGCTCCAAGATCGGTACCGAACAAAACTTACATCTGCGAACACATCCTCTACTCGAAAAAATAATACTTGCATCCCAGTCTGGTACCATAGAGTAGTCAGGCATAATGTTTTCTACTTTATCCAATAATCCTTTGTGAATTTTTACTCTATCTCCGAACTTTTCTTGTATATGCTCAAAACATAAGGTTGCGTAAATTCCACCAACCATAACTCTCGCCTTTTTGTATCTATTTATATAAAATTCAATAAGATCATGCACCGGTTCCCATGCGTAAGTAAAAAGGCTTGTTATGTAAATAATATCGGGATTCAAACCAATATCGACTTTTCCTTGCACAAAATTAACCTTATCTCTCATGTTTTGGTGAAAAGCCGCTATCTTTAAAAGGCCCAATGGGGGGTAGGCGGTATGATATACCACAGACCTTTTGGGCTCCACAAGTAATATTTCTTTTTTCTTTTTCATTGCATTTTCCTATAATTCTGCTCTCTCAGTAATAGTTAAATATTATCATTTTATTTAGACTTCTCCTCATATTTATTTATAATGGCCTCAACCCGTTTTACAATTTTTTTGAGTCCAAAAATACACTTATCACGAACAGATTCTTTCATATTGCTCAAATCCTCACTAAAACTCTCATCCGCAAAATAATTTCTGAATTTATGAAGTCTTGAATACCAAGCTTCACCCGCTCCCCTGGATAAAGCGCTTTCATAGGAGCGCTCCAAATCTTTTTCTTCATTTACAAATGCCTTAAGTGTCTTTGGTGATTTAGCAATTATATTGAGTTTGTCCCGAATGTCAACTGCTTTTGAAATTTCTTTATTATTGATCTTTTTTACAATTAAATCATCCAAATAAGGATATTGCTCTCTGGCATTTTGCATGGGGCGATGAGAGAAATACTCGTAATAATAGCTCCATCTTGTTATATCCGTTTCATCATATTTAAGCATAAACTCGTATACCTCGATAAGATGATTAACTTCTTGGGGTGACATGCCTAATTCTTTTGCCACTATTTCAGGGCTTGCCTTGTGCCTCTTGCAACGTCGATAAAGATATCCAGCCTGTTCATAAGGAGCCCAATCCTTCTTTCCTATAATGTGATAATCTCCCAATAATGTAAATATGTCACTATCATCAATCTCTTTGGGAAGAATCTGACATTTAATTTTACCCCATCTGATTGGATCATTTTTAGCAAGCATCCGATAGGCTGCCAATCGACTATTTCCCTCCAAGACAACCAAATCCCCATCTCTTACAAGTATAGGGTCTGTTAAACCCCCATTTGCCTTTATGGAATGGTATAGAATTTTAACATGATCCATATCCTGCAGCTTTTCTTCTATTTCTTTTTGTGAGAGGTCTCCTATATCCGCACATATGATAGAATAAATCCGAGGATTTTCGCGGTAAAATTGAAGGCCGTTTTGCTCTAGCATGCCAACTCTGACCATAATATCCTTATTTCTTATTCTAATGCTATCAGTAATGAATTCATTTTGAGCTAAAATAGCCATTGTTATCTCCTATCTCCATTTTATTCTTTTTTAAGTACCTCTTTGAGGACATCCCCAAAAGAATATGATATCTGGCTTTTGTAAAATTCTCGAGAGATGTCGCCATTTGATAGCTGAGCTGCGAGCCTCTTAGCATGCAGAAGAATATCGATCCACTCATCAATGGAGCTATTCATAATAATATTATATACAAAACATGTCTTTGCTTGGGATATTCTATGAATCCTGTCCTGGGCTTGAAGATAATCATCTAAACTAAAGCCTCTGTCGTAAAAGATGGCATGGTTTGCAACAGTTAAGGTCAGCCCTTCCTTGGCCGCTCCTGGAGTCGCAATGAGAACCTTACAGCTTTTATCTGATTTGAATCGATCGAGCGCTCTATTACGCTCATCCATAGAAAGCTTTCCATATACGCTCGCGGGATTATATTCTGAAAACTCTCTTTTTAACCATTCAACATTCCCAGTAAAGCAGGTCCATATAATAGATTTTTCCCCCTTCTGAGAAATATCACCTAAAATGTCTTTGAGCGGAGCAAGTTTTCCAGGCTCCTCAACATAGCTATCATCGATAAGTTTTGGGTTAGAGGTAGCTTGAACTAGTCTAAGAAGTCGCTTCAACACCTCTTCTGAATCATCTTCGATAAGAAGATTATCTCTAACAATAACTGCGGATGTTTCATTTCTTATTCTCCGATAAAGATCAAGCTGTTTAGGTTCCCAATCGGCTATTATTGACTGAATTATCTTATCTGGCAATTCAATGATGCCTTTACGCTTTGTCTCTCTTACTGAAAATGGGGATAGCTTTTTATGAACACCTTCAATCTGTATCTCGAACTCATTCTGCGCATCAATATCATCCGAAAGTTTATTTGACAAATCCATATGTTGCTTAAAATCCCTAAAATCTTCCCCCAAACTTTTTCCCTGATCAAGGAACCATATTTGAGCCCATAGATCATACGGCCTATTGGCAACAGGGGTTCCTGTCATTATAATGCGCCTTTTAAATAATGGCGCCAAATCAAAAAGTTCTTTTGTCAGCTCAGAATTAGGATTTTTTATTTTAGAGGATTCATCTAATATCACACCTACATTTCTAGTTTGAAGAAATAATTTAAATCGATCATGCTCGCTTTTTATAATTTCGTAATGAGCGATCATTACTCGTGATGGACTATTAAACACAAAGAAGTTATCTCGACGGCTTTGTGTTAGAATGCGAGGTTTTATAAATGTATGGGCATCCAGCTCTTTTTGCCAATTATCAATAAGCCCCTTTTTCACAATTAATAGAACGGTATCGATCGTCTTTTTATCAAGCCAATATAATATGAGGTCAATGGCAATTTTAGTTTTTCCAAGACCCTGCTCATGAAAAATGGCCGCATATTCCCGCTCGCGAATGGCCTCTACAGCTTCTACCTGATAGCTGAATGAGTTATGCTTAGGTGTCAGTAGCGGTTCTATTTTTAGATGGATTTTTTGCATTCTATATTCTTCAATGTGCTCGTATATATTTATACGACCATCATCATCCCTCTAGTTTATCTAAAACTAATGTTGCCACTTTTTCCGCATTATTATTAAGCTGAAGATAGCATAACAGAGAGCGGGCGCATCTGGTCATATTCCAAGGAACTCCTAATATAAGTAATGAATCAGTATGAAAAGAACAATATTTTAAAAAGGAAGCAATTTGGTCCATAGAATGTGCTTTTTCCAAGTCTTTAGCAGTTTTTGCTTCTCCAATAATCAAAGGATTTTCTCTACTTGGAGCAAGATACACATCGGGGTAATAACCTCCAATAGCCGGTGGCTTTCCGTAAAGCTGGCTAAAAGAGCTGTCAACTAACATGATACTTTTATCTCCTTCTTTATAATTCTCATCTATCCATTTGACTATGGACGCCACTAACAGGGTGTTGAAAAATTCCCTATTCTTCCTGTTTTTTCTCCTTCGACCATGTTTCAACTAGACTTCAGACCATTTGCGCTTGCTTTATTTCGGTCAACTCATTCAATTTTCTCTTCGCCGCCTCCCCAATTGCCCTTTTC
>CAIUDS010000390.1 GCA_903897985.1 uncultured delta proteobacterium | reverse complement strand
GGAATCCGGCTTCGACCGTGGGGACGATCAGGTCTTCCTGCTGGTCGGCATTGACATCGCGGATGAAGGGTCCGATCACCCAGGCGTTGAAGGTCCAGGCGCGGCCGGGGGCTAAACCCTTGACCTCGGGCTCCGCCCATCCGCCTTTTCCGTAAAATATTTTTACATCCGACTTGGGATTGAAAAAGCTGCCCTGCTGGTTGCATGACACGAGGTCGGCGCGGTTGTCGCCGTCGAGGTCGGCGATCTGGAGGGAAAGCTGGTTGCGCTGGCTGATGCGGGGGTCGGCCAAGCCGATATTGGGGATGAGCTTGAACGCGGGGCTGGAATTGAAAACGCCGTCGGCGTTGAGCGGATAGATCCAGACCTTCTTGCCGGAAGTCGCGAATAGTTCGGGTTTGCCGTCTCCCTCGCGGTCGGCCAGGTACAGGTTGGGGGTGCGATAGGAGACATTGACCTCGAGGTGGGGGTTCATGCGGCGGAGGGGCGTGGAGGAAAAATAACTGACTTCGAGCGGGAGCTCGATCGAGGTTTGCTGCCATTTGTTCGAGCGGTAGTAGAAGAGATCGGCTTGTCCGATGCCGAACACCAGGAGTTCGTTGGTCCCGTCGCGGTTCCAGTCATAGAAGCAGTCGTAATAAAGGAGGCGGTCCGAATCGGAGAGCGAGATCAACTGGTTTCCAAAAGTGACGAGCTTGTTCGGGCCTTCGAGTTTGTGGTTGGCCCAGCGGTAATATTCCGCGGAGTTTTTGCAGAGGAAGAGGACCACTTGTTGTTTCTCGCCGGGCAAAGTGCCGAAATCGTAGACGCTGTATCGGCTGGGAATCTCGAATTCAAAGGCGTTGGCGGCGCGGTAATTTCCTTGCGGGTCGGGCCAGAAGATGGTCAGGTAGCGCCGGGGGAAATTATTGGAGTCCACATAGGAAACCGCGATCAACTCCTTGAGCCCGTCCTGGTCCAGGTCTTCCGGCAGCACCTCCTGCATCTCTCCGCGCACCTTGAGCTGTTGCAGGCGGAAATGCGAGGGCGTTTGGGCGAGCAACAGGGAAGGGAAAAGCAGGACGGCCAAAAATTTCATGATTTTCATTTTTGAAATGTCTCCTAATGCAACTAAAGAAAAGGTAGCATCTTAAAAGGTTAGTTCAAGCAGCCGCGCGGATTAGGGCGGAAACGGGAGTTGGCTTTTGCAAAAAAGGCCGGTTTTGGTTAATCTGATAAAGTTAAAGGAGGAGTTAAGGAATGGAAGTGATCGAAAAAGCGGTAAGGGCCAAGCGTAAAAATCTTACGGAGTTCGAGTCGAAACAGGTGCTGGCGGCCTACGGAGTTCCGGTGAGCCGGGAATTCCTGGTCAAGAACGCGAAGGAGGCGGTGGCTCGGGCGGAAGAGCTGGGATACCCGGTGGTGCTTAAAGGCTCGGGGCCGGAGCTATTGCACAAGACCGAGCTGGATATTGTGCGGCTGAATTTGCGGACCGCCAAGGAATTGCGGCTGGCATTCAAGGAGATCAAGACCAACGCGGCCAAGAAACTGAAGGGAATGCTGATCCAGGAGATGGTTAAGGGGCAGCGCGAACTGGTGATCGGCCTAGTGCGGGATCCGCAGTTCGGGCCGTGCGTGATGTTCGGTCTGGGCGGGATCT
>CAIUDS010000389.1 GCA_903897985.1 uncultured delta proteobacterium | reverse complement strand
GCCCAAGCTATTCGAGATCAAAGGGGTGAAAGAGGACCGCGCGGAACAGAACCAGACTAATTCCGGTCCCACCAATAAATAGACCACCTTTCCCGAATTTTTGCTATAATAATAGATATGCGGACCTATCGGATATCGTCCCTGGTTTTGCTCGGCCTGGGGTTTCTGTTCTCGGGATACTATATTTACCACCCGGGAACGGGCGGCGGCGATTTGACCCTGCCCGAGGTTTTCTGGCCGGACGCGGCCGGGCTAAGGCCGAGACCGGGTCATCGGATGGTCCCGATAAATTTTTATCTGGACCGAAACCTGGCTGATACTTCCAATAACCGGACCATGGCCCAATCGGCGCTGAGCGCCTGGAGTTCGATCGGCGGGAGCACCGCGCGGATTTATTATAAGGGCGACATAAGTTTCAGCGGGAACTTCAGCGATACCGGGTCGGACGGGAAAAATTCGGCGCTGCTGATCACCCGCAACTGGTTCTTTGGGAAATATACCGTGGCCATTACCAACCTTACCTACAACATTACCACCAGCAAGCTCCGGCAGGCCGACATCTTCTTCAACGGAATCAATTACCAGTTCGGCGACATCAACTCCGGAAGTTATTCCGCGGATTTCGGGAACATCTTCACCCATGAACTCGGGCATGTGCTCGGGCTCGGGCATAGCCAGGCGGCCTCGGCCACCATGAGCGCCAACACCCGGCCTCATCAGACCATCCGGCGCTCGCTCGGGAAGGACGACCGCAAGGGTGTCCGCTACCAATATCCTCAGACCGCCGCGGACCTCCCGCCGCCGAGTTTATGGCGGCTGGACGACTCGGCTTGCGGCTGGACCTGGACCTATAATTTCGATCCGCTGTCCGTGAACTCGAGCGCGGGCGTGACCACCTTCTGCCTTTACGGATCCGGCTTCCGCGGGACCGGCCCGGTCATAACTTTCGTGTCCCAGACCACCAGCAGCCAGTTCAGTCCCATATCCAATTTGCAACTCCTGAGCGAAAACCTGATCCAGTTCGACCTGGACCTGTCCGCGCTCGATGCGGACACCTATGAGGTCACGCTCATGCTGGGCGATGGCAAGACCGGGAGCAAGCTCGCGGCGTTGCTGGTCCAGTAAGCCCGCGGTTTTGCCTTAATAGGGTGTTGAAAAAATGGCTCCGCACCCCTTTCTGTCATTCCCGGCTTGACCGGGAATCCAGGCTTGTCCCCGTGAAAACGGGGAACCAGTTCAATGCTGGATTCCCGCCCCCGATCTGGTCGAGGGCATGCTTTCGCGGGAATGACTGTGGCCATTCGAGATTTTCAACACCCTGTTAAACTTTTTTTACGGAGATTTTTGCGCGCTTTCTTCCCGCCGGTAAAATTCCACAAAGCCGATCCGGGTTTCCGGCAGATAATTATTTGCCACGAAACTCCAGATTTCCGGATAGGAATGGATGAGCACATCCTTGTCGCTTTCAATTCCAAAGCCCGGATGCGGGAGCGTGATCACGAGGAAATAAACGGGCGGCTTGGCCTCGAGGCCGCGGAGCAGTTCGGCGGCGAGTTGTTTTTGAACGGAGAATCCCTTGGGGCTCGAGGCTTTGAGCGTGAACGGGAACGACTGGGCCAACCGGGTGGGCGAGCGCCGTTTAGCCAGATAATTGATGATGACCTCGCCGCCCCAGACCTGCACTATGTCCCCCGACCGCGTATGCGCTTTCAAATAATCCGCGGCTTGTTTGCACACGCCGTAATAAGGGAACCGGCGCTGGCCGGAGCCGGGACTTTCCCGCAGTGCCCTTGTGAGCAGCGACTTTTGGTCGGAGTTGAGCAGGAGCAGACTGGCGAGGATCAGCGCGCCAATGACCAGCGCGCGCAGGTATGGTTTCGATTTTAGGAAGGCAACCTCGGCGAGCAGGAGGCCCCAGCCCGCGCCGGAAAAAATGCAGACCAGCGCGAATACCGGCATCTGCTGGTAGACGAAATATTTGCCCTGCGCCAGATAGGCCAGATAGATGGCTGCGGCCAGGCCGAGCAGCCAGAACCGTTCGCGAGCGGCGCTCGGACGCGGCCGGCGCGCAAAAGCCAGGAAGAGCACAAACCCCAGCGCGACGGCGAAATTTTGCACGAACGGCCTCAATATAAGAATCCCCCCAATCCGTTGGAGGGGGGATATGGCCAGGGCATGCAGGTAAACGGTGGAGGTGTAAACGAACAACGCGCGATAGAGGTCGTTGATCCGTCCGATCCGCCCATAGTAAGCCAGGATCAGGAGCGAGGGCAGGGCCGCGGAGAGGGAGTAAAGCAGGAAGGCAAGAAATTTTGAGCGAGCAAACCGGAGCGTCATGGCCGCGAGCACCACGCCCGGGATGACCGCAACGGGTTTGATCAGGAACGCGGCGCCCATCAACAATCCCGCGGCAATCGAGCGGCCCCAGGGATTGCCCTCTTTTTCCTGACCGAGCAAAAACAAAAAAGCGGCCAGATACGGCAAGAGCATGAACCCGTCTCGCTCGCCGGTGTTCCAGGGACCCAGCCCGAGGTAAAAAACCGCGAAAAAGGCGGATGCCAGCAAGCCGGCCGATGGGCTTTTAAAAATGCGCAGCGCGAGCAGATAGATCATCAGCGCGGTCAGAGTCTGCCAGATCAGATCGAAGAGGCGGAACGCGGTGACGCTCTCGCCCAAGAAGGCCTGGATAAAATAATGGAGCAAAAAAATCCCGGGAAAACTCTGATCGAAAAAATGCGCGTACGGCGGCTGGCCGAATTCCTTCCAGAGCCAGGCGCCGTAAGAGCCGATGCCCTGGTCCGCGCCGAACCCGAACCAGAGCGTGGGCGCCAGGATCAGGCCGGAAAGCAAAAGCGTCAAACCGAACCAGACCCATGATCCTTTTTTTTCCAATTCCAACTCTTGCCCATTCTAAATTAAACCCTTCCCTAACACAAGGGTCGCAGGTCCGGAGCTTTTGGGTAGGGTTGTGGCGCAGGCATCCTGCCTGCCTGAACCTTGGCGGGAAATCCTTGCAAAACGGTTGGCAAATGTTACGATTTATTGCCGCATGAAAACAACCGTAAAGGGCATGGTTTTTAGATTAGGGGCGGTTACTTTTTCCCTTATCTTTGCGCTCGGGGCTTTGGAACTGATTTTTTATCTGATCTATCACGATCGGGAACCTCATGGCGCGTCCGTGCCGAACATGCCCATTTACAAGGAAACCAGCCATGGCCGGAGATTACGGCCCAACCTTGATTACGGCGGCGCCTGGATCCTGCAAAACCGCCTCGGGCCGGTCCATCTGGAAAGCTATGTGCGCACCAATTCCCGCGGCTTGCGGGGACGGGAGATAGCGCCGGAAAAAGCTCCGGGGTTTTTTCGGGTCATGTTTTTGGGCGATTCGGTCACCCTTGCGGATTATCTGCCGGAGGGCGACACTTTTTCATATTTGGTTGGAAACATCCTCTCCGAGCGCCATTCGGTCGAGACCATCAATGCGGGCATCGGGGATGTGGGGATCAACGAGGAAATCTGGGTCATGCGCGAGAACCTGGACCTCAAACCGGACCTGGTGATTTTGGGCTTTTATCTTAATGACAGCCGGCCGCCCTGGGGCTTTGAAAAAGAGGTCTATCGGCTTCCGCGCCGGCTGATCGAGGTTTCCAAAATCCTGGAAAACCACAGTTATTTTTACCAGTGGGTCTGGAGAAGATTTCTGGTGACGCATTATCTGCGGAGCGAGGAGGGCAAAGAAGACCGCTTCCAATGGATCCAGGATTGGCAAACGCTCGACTGGAAAACCAGCCGGCCGGGGTTTGACCGGATGATTGCCAATGCGCGCTTTGATTGGGGAGCGGCCTGGCGGGATGAGGAATGGAAGGAAATTTACGCGGGAATGGACGAACTGCGAGAGCTGCTGGCAAAAAATCAAATTCGGTTCGGGATGATAATTTTTCCGGTTTCCATGCAGGTGGAGGCGGATTTTTGGGATGACCGGCCGCAGCGGAAAATGTTGGCGTATTGCCAGGCCCAAAAAATTCCCTGTCTGGACCTGCTCCCGATCCTGCGCGCGCGCCGGACGGAAGAACTGTATTTCGATCAATGCCACTTTGCCGCTCCGGGCCAACAGCTAATCTCGGGTCCCATCGCCGATTTTATCGAGGCCAACTTTATGAAAAACCCCGGCAACGGGCCGCAGGGTTTTTGACATGACCCAACCGAGCCTCTAAAATCCTGGTCATGTCCCGGAACCTAATTGCCGAGCGCGCCCGGCGCATCCCCAGCTTCATTGTGATGGATGTTATTGACCGGGCCGTGGACATGCAGAAGGCCGGCGAGGATGTGGTTGTGCTGGCCGTGGGCGAGCCGGACTTCCCCACTCCCGCCTGCATTGTCGCGGCCGGGCAACAAGCGCTCGCGCAGGGCAAAACCAAATACACCCACTCGCTCGGCCTCCCTGAGCTGCGCGAAGCCATTGCCCACGAATATTTCCAGAAATACCGCGTCACCGTCAGCCCCGATCAGATCATCCTCGCCCCCGGAAGTTCCCCGGCCATGTTCCTCGTGTTCAGCGCCATCCTCGATCCCGGCGACGAGATCATCGTTTCCGACCCGGCTTATCCCTGCTATCCCAACATGGTCGGCTACCTGCATGGCAAGGCCGTGGCGGTCCCGGTCTTTGAAGACCAGGCCTTTCAGCTCGAACCCGAGGCGGTCAAAGACCGCATCACCGAGCGCACCAAGGCCGTTGTGATCAATTCTCCGGGCAACCCGACCGGCAATCTTCTGGATACGGACCGAATGAAACAAATTGCGGGTCTGGGACCCCTCGTGATCTCGGACGAAATTTATCACGGCCTGGTCTATGAAGGCCATGAGCATTCCATCCTCGAATTCACCGACCGCGCCGTGGTGCTCAACGGGTTTTCCAAGCGCTACGCCATGACCGGCTGGCGCATCGGCTAT
>CAIUDS010000388.1 GCA_903897985.1 uncultured delta proteobacterium | reverse complement strand
CGCCATTGCCGCTTACATCCTGCCAGTATTTGGACCGGTCCCGGTTGTTGGGCTCAATTGGAGGATAGACGACCGCCATCCCTCCCAATAGATCCTTAAGTTGGCTCACATCCGGGCCGTCAATCGAGGCATTGTTGGAATCGCCCCAGTAGTTGGCGCCGGACAAAGTAGGCTCCCCGATGGCCACCGGCGTAAAGCCGATCATAGCCGTTACACAAATAACCCCCATTAATGCCAGCCGTTTAAACCCTTTCATCATTTTCTCCTTTCTCTTTTTGGAGACTTTTTTAGTTCTTTCGCTCTAAAAACCCCTATTCGCTATACAAAAAATGCAAATTCCATGCCCCTTTTCCCAGGACATATCCCTTCTTTTGCAAGGTCTTACAACTATCTAATTTCATAAACAAATAATGAAAACCCCTTTGGCGCTTCTCCCCTTTTGGATTTTACGCTTGCCCAACTTCTTGTGCAAATTTTTCATGAATCGTGAAGAGTAGTTGTAAAATTTTCTATTAGCCTCCATCCAGCGTTTCTAGAAAAAGTTTTAGGCTTTGGGCCTTGACCGGTAGCTATTATTACCCAAATCTCAAGTCATTGTCAAGCGAAAAATGAAAAAAAGCGCGCCTGCCTATCATGAAGATTAAATTATTATAAACTGGTAAGTATTTTATAAAATCATATTTACACATGAATCAGGCCCCGGGAGCGTTTTCTCGGGCCGCGGCTTGAGAACAGGTAGCGTCCCCCCTTGGGGGTGACTAGTCAGGCCTAAAGCCTGACGCTACAACGGATCGGATTTGCAAATACCTTCTGCTTAACCGGGGATCGGGGTCGCGAATTGACAAAGTCCCATCCGGCAATACAATCAAGTCTGGTTGGGAATAAGCGCGGGAGGTTTGCGAATGGCCAAGAAGAGCGGTTACCAGGTGATCGTGGTCGGGGCCGGCATGATCGGCAACGAGATGGTCAAGGTCTTGCGGCAGCGGAAGTTTCCGATGTCGGAACTGAAAATCCTGGCGCGCTCGTCCCGCAAACAGGTTTTCGACGGAGTGGAATACGAGGTCCGGGAAACCAAGGCCAACGAATTCGACGGGTTTGACCTTGCCTTGTTCGCCGGGACCGAGGGCGAAAAGGGCGCCGCGGTGACCTTCGGGCCCAAGGCGGTCAAGAAAGGCTGCATTGTCATTGATAATGGCCAGGACTTCCGGATGAAGCGCAAGGTGCCATTGGTGGTGCCGGAAGTCAACGCGGACGCGCTCAAGAACCATCAGGGGATCATTTCCAACCCCAACTGCTCGACCGTGCAGATGGTGATGGCGATCGCGCCGATCCACAAAATCTCCCGGATCAAGCGGGTGTGGGTGGCCACCTACCAGGCCGTGAGCGGGACCGGGACCGCGGCATACAAGGAGCTTCAGGCCCAGACGCGCGCCTGGTGCGAAGGCAAGCCGATCGAGGTCAAGGAATACCCGGTGCAGATCGCGTTCAACCTGTTCCCCAAGATCGCGGACCTGGACCCGGACAAATTCCCGGGCTATTACAAGGAAGAGATTAAGATGATCCTCGAAACCCAGAAGATCATGGGCGACAAGCGCATGAAAATCACCGCCACCTGCGTGCGGGTGCCGATCTTGAACAGCCATTCCGAAGCCATCACCGTCGAGACCGAGGCGCCGGTCAGCGTCGAGCAGGCGCGCGAGGCGCTCAAGAACATGCCGGGCGTGGTCTTGATGGACGAGCCGGAAAAGGCGATCTGGCCGCACCCGCTGATCGCCTCGGGCAATGACGCGACCTATGTCGGCCGGGTGCGCAAGGACTCCGCGGTCAAGAACGGCTTGAGCCTGTTCTGCGTGGCGGACAACATCAGAAAGGGCGGCGCCCTCAATGCGGTCCAGATTGCGGAAAAGCTGATGGAGATGAACCTTATATAATATAATAGGGTCCGCTTCAGGACGCCCGCAGTCGCAAGATGGAAATAAAAAAAATCATGCTGATCAAACCCGGCCGGCGCTACGGCGGCATGGGCTACGGCCAGCCGCTCGGCCTGCTCTTCCTCATTTCCATCCTGCGCCGGCGTTTCCCCGGCAAGTATGAAATTGATTTTGTCGAGCAGGCCCTTTACGACCTCGATAACGACACCCTCATGGCCCGCTTCCGGAAGTTCGACCCCGACCTGGTCGGCTTCAGCGCCTGCAGCATCGAGGCCGGCGAAATGGAAGCCGCGGCCAAAGTCATCAAACAACTCAAGCCCGCCTGCAAGACCGTGCTCGGCGGACCCCATGCCTCGTTCTTTTTCGACTGGGCCCTCAAGAGCGGCAACATTGACCTCGTGGTCATGAACGAAGGCGAAACCACCTTCCCGGAGCTGCTTGAAGCCCTCGAGCAGGACCGCCCGCTCGAAGCTGTCAAAGGGCTCGCCTTCATGAAAGACGGCCAGCCGTTCCAAACCCCCGAGCGCGAGTTCATCGAAGACCTCGATTCCCTCCCGCTCCCGGCCTGGGACCTCATTGACTTCTCGCGCTACTCCCGCCAGATCACCATGAACGGCTACTACCATTCCGCGCCCTGGGCCATGATCTTCACCACCCGCGCCTGCCCCTTCAAGTGCGCCTATTGCCACTGCCTGTTCGGAAAAAAAGTTCGAAAACGCAGCGTCGAAAATGTCCTCGCCGAAATCGAGCTGCTCACCCAAAAATACGGCGTCAAGGAACTCCATATCGTGGACGACATCTTCAATATTGACCTGGACCGCGCCAAGAAAATTTGCGACGAGATCGTCGCCCGCAAGATCAAGGTCAAGATCTGTTTCCCCAACGGAATCCGCGCCGACATGATGGACCGCGAACTCATCCGCAAACTCAAAGCCGCGGGCTGCTACTGCATAACCTACGCCGTCGAGACCGCCTCGCCCCGGCTCCAGAAACTCATCTCCAAAAACCTCGACCTCGAAAAGACCAAACAGGTCATCGCCTGGACCTACGATGAAGGCATCATCACCCAGGCCTTCACCATGCTCGGATTCCCCACCGAGAGCCTCGACGAGCTCAAAATGACCGTGGACTATGCCCTCGACGCCAAATTGCTCCGCGTCTTTTTCTTCACCGTCGTGGTCTATCCCCGGACCGAACTCCTGGAAATCGCCAAAAAATCATACCCCGATTTCGACTTCTCCGGATACGACTGGTTTGACCTGCTATACTGGTCCCAGACCCCGTTCTACTCCCGGGTCACCCCTTATGACGGCTTCAAAATCCAACGCAACGCCTATCGCCGCTTCTATTTTCGCCCTCATATCATTTTCAATATCATCCGGCGATTCCCCAAAAACCGCACACTCTTGCTCGGAATCTGGTGGGGGCTCCGGGCCTCGTTCCCCATCCTGTTCAAGATCCAAGCCGCCTTCCGGCCCGTCCGCAAGTTCCTCCATCAGCATCTCGGCCTCTTCTCCGAATAGATTTGCGCTTGAACAACTTTGAACAAGATTAAACAATCTTGAACAAACTCTGGATACACCACTCCCGTCAAATCGCCTTTCGTTGCTTACAAGAGCCGCATTTTTTTTCTTGCCCCGATTTAGTCCCGAGGGTCCAGGGTCTGCGACCCTGGCCGAGGTCAAGGACTGCGCCCTTGCTGGACCAATGATGATTCTGTCGTCCAAGAGTCTGAGAGGTTAACAACCTCCCGAGTCCTATGTCGTCCAGTCGCGCTGAATTTAACCCACGAAAGCCTCGGAAAGTCATCCACCGATTAACACCGATTAACACAGAGAAGAAAAATTCATTCGGTGTTAGGCGCGCGTCACGCTTCGGCGTGACTGCGCCCAACCGAGGTCAAGGTCTTCGACCTTGCCGTGGGACGCATCTGCAAAGAACCGCTCGCATTGCCGGGGGCATCAGGTTTGTTGTCAAATGCTGGGCCCACTTCGGATTCGTTGTCCGCCGTGCGCAAGAGCAGGAGTTCCCGGAAATCTCCCCGGACTCGCGCATGGGTCGCTCCCCGTAATTGGGGATTGAACATGTTGAAAGAACCTTGTTTCAAGGTTTCAAGTTTAAAGGTTTCAAGGTTGGGAATCAAAGCCCGAGCTGGCGATCACCTCCTCTTCGGGCCGCCATCACCTTGAAACT
>CAIUDS010000387.1 GCA_903897985.1 uncultured delta proteobacterium | reverse complement strand
CGCCGAGATCTATTACCTTATAACCGTTTCCTTCCATTAGCGCAGAGACAATATTTTTACCACAATCGTGGACATCTCCATGCACGGTTCCAATAACGACTTTTGCGCGCGGCGAATAATCTCCGGCCAAAAGGATCGCCTTGAGAATCTCAAAAGCGGCTTTAAAGGCATGGGCAGAAAGCATTACCTCCGGCAAAAATATTTCATCGCGCCGAAATTTCTCTCCAACCACCTTTAAGCTTGCGATCAGGCCCTGGCTCAGAATCTCCTGGGCATTGATTCCTTGGTTGACCGCTTCTTGGGTGAGCCGGACGGTTTCCGCAATCTTCATTCCGATCACGGCTTGCTTGATCTTTTCAATGAGCTCGTTCATCAACATTTCACCTTAAACAATTTTAGGTTTAAATCGGAAATGGATAATGTCTCCATCCTGCACCAGATAATCCTTGCCTTCAACCCGCACCGCGCCCTGCTTGCGCGCCGCGGCCTCTCCGCCCAGCCTCACGAAATCCTCGAAGGTGATGACCTCGGCCTTGATGAAGCCCGACTCGAAGTCGGTGTGGATTTTCCCGGCCGCGACGGGCGCGGTGGCGGAGCGCGGGACCAGCCAGTTGCGGAGTTCCTTGCCCCCGACCGCGGTGTAAAAGGTGACCAGGTCCAGGATTTCCCTGCCCGCCCGGATCACCTCCAGCAGTCCGGAGCGCTCGATCCCCATCTCCTTTAAAAAGAGTTCCTGCTCACTCTTGTCCAGTTCGTGGACCTCGGCCTCCACCTTGCCGTAAAAAGGCGCCACCTTGATCCCTTTGCCCGCCGCATACGCCTCCAGTTTTTGCAGCCAGAGGTTCTGACCGGAAAGGGCTTCCTCGCCGAGGTTGGCGATGAAAAATCTTTTCTTCATGGTCAGCGGCTTCATCTCGCGCAAAATCGGCAGCTCATCCTCGTGATAACTTAGCCGATCGAGGGTTTGCAGCTGCTCGAGCGCCGTTTTCATTTTCGCGCAGAGATCGGCCTCGAGCTGAGCCGACTTCTCGCCGACCCGGAGCATCTTTTGCGCCTTGTCCAGTCTTTTCTCCGCGGTCTCCAAGTCCTTTTGCATCAACTCGAAGAGCACGGTTTCGGCGTCGCGGGCCGGGTCCAGCGAGCCTTCGGGGTGCGACACCTCCGCATTCTCGAAACAGCGGATCACTTCGGCAATGGCGTCCACCGCGCGGATCTCGGCGAGGAACTGGTTGCCCAGGCCCTCGCCCTTGTGCGCGCCCTTGACCAGGCCGGCGATGTCCACAAACTCGATCGCCGCGGGCAAAACTTTTTCCGGTTTAATCAGTTCGGCGAGCTTTTGGAGCCGAGGGTCCGGCGCCGCGACCAGGCCCCGGTTGGGGTCAATGGTGCAAAAAGGATAGGCCTCGCACGGGACCTTGATCGAGGTCAAGGCGGAGAAGATGGTGCTCTTCCCGGCATTGGTGAGACCGACTATTCCGATGGAGTATGGCATCAGTTTTTCCGGTGAAAAAGGTTTCGGGCCTTTTCCAGTCCCTCGGTCACCAGCAGCTCCGCGGCCGCGGCGCCGTTTGCGATCATCTGCTCGACCTGCTCGCGCTCCCCTTCCTCGAAGGCTTCGAGCACATAGGAAACCGCTTCCTCTTTAGCCTGGGGTTTTCCAATCCCGAGCCGGACCCGGTAAAAGTCCTTGGCGCCCAAGCGCTCGATGATGGATTCGATGCCATTGTGGCCGGCGCTCCCGAGGCCGAAGCCGAGCTTGAGTTGTCCGGGCTCGAGGTCCAGGTCATCATGGATCACGATCAATTGCTCCGGCTTGAGCCGATACTTTCTCAAGGCTTGCGCCACGCTCTCCCCGCTCAGGTTCATATAAGTGTAAGGTTTTAACAGAACGACTTCCTCTTGGCCGATCCTGACCTTGGCGGCGCGTCCCTCGAACCGGGGCCAGAACATGCCGGCCTGATGACTCTGCGCGAGCCGATCCACCGCCATGAAGCCAAGGTTATGGCGGGAAAAACGATATTTCTTTCCAGGGTTCCCCAGGCCTGCGATCAATCTCACGGGTTACTTGCTTTTTTTCTCTTTGCCCTTGGATTCCGCTGCGGGCTTGCCGCCGGCCTTCTCGGCGGGCTTGGCCGCAGCCTTCTCGCCCGGTTTGCCCGCGGCCTTTTCGCCGGGCTTGGCCGCAGCCTTCTCGCCGGGCTTGCCCGGAGCGGCCGGCGCGGCTTCGCCCTCCGCCGGCGCGGCAGCGGCCTCGCCTTCCGCGGGCACCGCTTCGCCCTCGGCCACGGCAGCCACCGGCGCCGCGACTTCCTCGGCCTTGGCCGCAACCACCGACAGCACCGTCATGACCGGGTTGGAGAGGATTTTGGCCTTTTCCAGTTTCAGGTCGCGGACATGGATGGAGTCTCCCACATCCAGTTGCGAGACCTCGATTTTGATATGCTCGGGGATTTCCTCGGGCAGGCACGCAATCTCGATTTCGCGCATATGCGCTTCGAGGGTTCCGCCCTTTTCCACGCCCACCGGCCGACCCAGGACTTCCACCGGCAGCCAGACCCGGACCAGGCGGTCCTTGACCACTTCCATCAGGTCCACATGCAAAAGCTGCTCGGTAATCGCGTCGCTCTGGCTTTGGCGGATCAAGGCCCTCCGGCCGGCCAGCTCCTTATCGTCGCTTTTCAGGGTCAGGATGGTGTTTCTTCCCGCGGGGGAATGCAGGATCTTGAGCGCCTGCGCGGTGTCAATGAGCACGGCCCGCGGCTCTTTGCCCCGGCCGTAGATGACGCCGGGAACCTTGCCCGCGCGCCGGATTTTCCCCGCGAATTCCTTGCCGGTTTCCGTTCTTGATTCCACCCACAATTCTTGTTCCGCCATTTCAACCTCCCTCGGTCTCACGCAAAAAGTGATGATACGGATTCTCCATAATAAACGCGCCGGATGGTCTCGGCCAAAAGCCCGGCCACGCTCAGGACTTTAAGCTTCTTGATCTTCTGACCCGAGGAGATGGGGACGGTGTCCGTGACCACCACCTCCGAGATCGGGCTTTGTTCGAGCCGTTCGAGCGCGGGCGGACTCAGGACCGCGTGCGCGGCCAAGGCCCAGATTTCCTTGGCGCCCCGCTTTTTCAACTCGGTCGCGGCCTGGGTGATGCTGCCCGCGGTGTCAATAATGTCGTCCACCAGCACGCACTTCTTTCCCGCCACCTCGCCCACCACATTGAACACCTCGCTCGAGCCGGTGTTGCCGAACCGGCGTTTGTCCACCACCGCCATGTCCACATTCGGGCCCAGCTTCTTGGCGTGCGCGCGCGCCCGGGCCGCGCCGCCGGCGTCCGGTGAAACGATCACCAGATCGTCCAGGCCGATCTCCTTCTGGATATATTCGAGGAAAATGGGCATCACATACAGGGCGTCCACCGGGATGTCGAAAAAGCCCTGGATGGCCTCGGCATGGAGGTCAACGGTGATCAGGCGCTGGGCGCCGGCCACGGTGAGCAGATCGGCCACCAGCTTGGCGGTGATGGGCACGCGCGGCTGGTCCTTTTTGTCGGTCCGGCTGTAGCCGTAATAAGGCACCACCGCGGTGATGCTGGCGGCGCTGGCGCGCTTGCAGGCGTCAATGATAATCAGGAGTTCCATCAAATGGTCATTGACCGGACGGCAGGCGGGCTGCACCACGAACACCTCCCGTTTCCGGATGTTGTCCTCGATCTTGCAGAAAGTCTCGTCATTGGCGAACTTAAACACCTGAATCTTCGATAGCGGGACTCCAATCTTCTTGCTGATACTCCGGGACAGTTCCGGATGGGCGTTCCCGGTCAGAAGCACCAGATTGTCTTTCACCGCTTACCTCCTCGTCTATAAATAGATCTGACTG
>CAIUDS010000386.1 GCA_903897985.1 uncultured delta proteobacterium | reverse complement strand
ATCCGGTGCGGCTCCGAGCAGGAGGCCAAACGCAAGGGCGTTTATCGCCTCGAGGGAAAAACTTACCGCGTGCAGGATGGCGATATTACCTGCTTCCGGTTTAATGTCTGATCCCGGCCGCCCAACTTGTAGCGTCACCCCTTGTGGGTGACCGGTCAGGCATGAAGCCTGACGCTACGACGGATCGGATTGGTAGATCCCTTCTGCTTAGCCGGGGATCAGGGGCGGTTTTGACAGAACAAATCCTCTGTGCTAATAGAAGTTGGAACAACCAAACTGCTATAACTATGGGGGAAAGATGAAAAGAAGATTGGAAGGTTTTGCGCTTCTCGCCGCCATCATGATCATGACCGCATCTTGCGCCACCATGCACAAGCCGCGCGGAGAATTCAAGCCGCCGCAATATCCCTTGACTGAAAAATCCGCCGAGCTTTTGGGCACGCGCATAGTTTATGTGGAAGGCGGAGAGGGCGCGCCCGTGATCTTTGTTCACGGGGTGGGCGGGGCGCTCCTGGACTGGGAAAAGGTTTTGCCCTGGTTTGCCGAGCGCTACCATGTGATCGCATTGGACCAGCCCGGCTTCGGCAAGTCCGAGAAAAACCCTCAATATCATTACTCTATTGACAACAACGCCCGGGTGCTGCTCGCGTTGATGGATGCGAAGGGCATCAAGAAGGCCAACCTGGTGGGCAATTCCATGGGTGGCGAGGTGGTCGCGTATTTCGCCATTCATTTTCCCGAGCGGGTGGACAAGCTGGTTCTGGTTGACGCCGCAGGCGCGCTCAATCTGCCGGCCACGCCCTTTATGCCCGAACTGATCTGGCTGCTCGCGCCCTGGATTGACAGCATGTCCAATCGCTCCGGGTCCAACGACCCGCACACCGAAGACCCGGACCGGGTCAAGCCCAACATCGCCCAGGCCATCTACAACTCGGACGAATGGTGGGGCTGCCGCGAGGCCTGGCGGGACGAAATCTATGACATCTTCCGGCTCGAGCTCAAGCCCGAGCTCAAGGACATTTCCGCCCCCACGCTGGAAATCTGGGGTTCCAAAGACCCGCTGCTTCCCGTCTACTCCAAGTGGTATTTCTGGGAGCACATCCCCAACAGCGAACTCCTCATCATCCCCGGCGGCGACCACACCTCCCAGCTCTCCAAGCCCAAGGAATTCGAAGCCGCGCTTGACCTGTTCCTCCAAGGCAAGCCCAATCCCGATTATCAGAAAAGGGGCGAGAAGGTCATCCTGCCCAAATAGTAGTTTCTCGGTTTCTGGGTTTCTGCGTTTATGGTTTATGAATCTCACAGATTCAGCGATACACTTCTTTGCGATGGCCGATGGCAAATACGGTCAGGGTTCGGGATTTTACATCCACTTCATAGAGAACCCGGTAATCTCCGGCGCGCAGGCGATAACCGACATGGCCTTTCAATTTGGCAACCCCGAAAGGGAACGGGTTGTCTTGGAGCGACCAAAGTTTTTCGACAATACGATCCTGATCTTTTTGCGGCAGGTCTTCCAGCTCTCTTTTCGCGCTGGGTTTGATAAAAAGATGCCAACTCACTTCTTGCGCTTCTTATTGCGGATGCGTTCGCAAACCTCTTCCAACGGGAGCGAGGGCTCGTGCCGGCGGGATTCAATGACCAGAATATCTTGCTCGTCCTCGCTGAGCACTCCCCGGTCAATCAGCTTCTTAAACAATTGGGCCCTCTTTCCGCGGTCCAATCCCCGAATGATCGTGAACAATCCCTCTATCACCTGGTCCATGTTCTTCTCCTCTGGTTTCTTATCTTATTATAAATTCCGGCCCGCTTCAAACTCGCCCGCGTGTTCTTGACAGAAACCCATCGGCATGGTTTATTAAGATTGGCACTTTGAAAAACCGGCTGCGGATTCCAAGGGAAGCCCGGTGAAAAACCGGCGCGGCCCCGCCACTGTAAACAGCGCAATGCGGTCAACGGTTAACGGTAAACGGTCAACAGCGACTGGATGTGCGAGCGCCTTTAGGCGCGATACCTTAAACCGTTCCCCGTATTGATCCTGCCCAAGGCCACTGAGGTGAGCAAGTCGAACCTCGGGAAGGCGGGCAGGTTGCTGTCAGCCAGGAAACCTTGTCCGTAGCGCAAAACCGGTTTTCCTCGAGGGAGGGAATACGCGGGCCTTTGCCCCCTTTCCCGCCTCGGGAATTGGGGGATTTTTATTTGAAAAATTTTCGCGCAAACATATTCATGCTGGCTTTGGCCATGCTCGCGATGGCTCCAACATCCTGTCGCAAAAGCGCGCACCCGGAAGGCGCCACGGCGCCCGGCCCGCGGATCATATCGCTCGCGCCCAACCTGACCGAGATTGTTTTCGCCCTGGGCATGGGCGATCACCTGGTGGGCGTGACCGACCATTGCAACTATCCGCCGGAAGTGAAGACCAAGCCGAGACTGGGCGGACTCAAGACCATCAGCGCGGAGGCGGTGCTGGCGCAGGACCCGGACCTGGTGCTGGCCACGCTGGACGGGAATGAGCCGGCCCTGCTCGACCAACTCGCCGGGCTGGGCCTGAAAGTCAAGAGCTATCAGCCCCGCAACATGGACCAGGTCTTGGACACGATTCTTGCGGTCGGCCGGGAGTTGGGCAAGGAAGACCACGCCGAGCAGCTCGTGGCCGAACTGAAAGCAAAAAAAGAATTCGTGGATAAAAGCGTGGCCGGCGTCAAGCCCGTGCCGGCTTTCCTTTTTTTCCAGCGCGAGCCGCTGATCGCGGCCGGGCCCGGCACTTTCGGAGACGACCTGCTGAAGCGGGCCGGCGGGGTGAACCTGGCGGCGGACGCCCAAATCCCCTACCCTCATTACAGCCTGGAGGTGGTGATTGAAAAGGCGCCGGCGGTGATCGTGGATGTTTCCATGGGCGAGGTCGAGCGGGCGCAACAAGAAGCAACCGACTACTGGAGCAGATGGCCGGACCTGCCCGCGGTGAAATCCAAGCGCGTGTTCGCGCTCAACACCGACCTGATCACCCGTCCGGGACCCCGCATTTTCCAGGGCCTGCTGGACCTGGCCAAAATCCTGCACCCGGAGCGCTTCCCATGAACATTCTGAACCGGGCAAAATTATTTTACATCCTCGCCTTCCTGACCTTAGTGCTGGCCGCTTCGATCATGCTCAGCCTGCGCTTCGGTCCCGCGGAGGTGAACTTAAGTTTGCCGCAGTTGAAGCTTCAGTTTCTGGCCCTGCTCAGGTCCGAGCCGCTCAGCCAAAGCGGCACCATCTTGTTCCGCATCCGGCTCCCGCGCGCATTGCTCGCGGCTTTGGTCGGGGGCGGATTGGCCATGGCCGGCGCATCCTTCCAGGCGCTCCTGCGCAACCCGCTCGCAGACCCTTACATCCTGGGCATCAGCGGCGGGTCCGCCTTCTTCGCCGTCCTGGGCATGGTGTTCGCCGCATCCTTGGGCTTCATCCCGGTCCCGATCTTCGCCTTTATCGGCGCGGTCATCTCCATTTTTCTGGTGCTCGCGGTCGCGCGCACCTCCGGACGGCTCCCGGTCATCACCCTGCTTTTGGCCGGCGTGGTGGTCAACGCCTTTTTCTCCGCGCTCGTCATGTTCCTGATCAGCGTCAGCTCATCCCGCCACCTCCCCAGCGCCATCTTCTGGATGATGGGCGGCATTTCCGCCAAGAGCTACCCCACCCTCGCCTCGGTCGCCCTCTATTACCTCCCCGGCATCGTCATCCTGCTCGCGCTCACCCGCGAGTTCAACCTGTTCGCGCTTGGAGAGGAATCCGCGCAACAACTGGGCGTGAAAGTCGAGCGCAGCAAACTCCTCACTTTCCTCGCCGCCAGCCTGCTCACCGCGGTCGCGGTCTCGGTCTCCGGGTTGATCGGTTTTGTCGGCCTGAT
>CAIUDS010000385.1 GCA_903897985.1 uncultured delta proteobacterium | reverse complement strand
GTTTGATTTGACCGGACCCATGGCCGCGGGTTCTGATCCCCATTCCAGCGGCCAGGCCTTTATCTATGTCAAGCCCAACGCCGCCGGGGTCATAAAGCTTTCCGTCAGCGCGAACCGCGACTCGAAGCGAAAGCTGTCGGATGTGGGCCCCAGCCTGGACCTGCGCAATAACAAGTTCATCATCATCCACGCGGTGCCTTGATTTTGTCCGGCTTGCCGATAGAATTGGGCCAGGAAGGAAACCGGATCGAAATTGAGCAAGCGTAAGAAAGCCGGGCGCGCTAAAGCATCCGCCCCGCCGGTGGAAAAACCTGCCGGTCAGGACCGGTTTTTTGACCGGGTGGAAACCTGGCTGGAGCCCAACGGGAAATGGATCCTCATCTTCGGTTGGCTCGGATTCCTCATGCTCTATTGCTCGCTCGCCACCGACGAACTCGGCGGCGTGCTCGGCGGCGACAACGCCCGCTACCTCATGCTCGCAAAATCCCTCGCCACCGGCAAAGGCTACCGCGACCTCCTGTTCTTCGGCGAACCGGCGCACACCCAATATCCCTTCATGTTCCCGCTCCTGATCTCGCCCTTCGCCGCGCTCAGCCGCCAGGCCTTTTACACTCACTTGTTCATCCAAGTCCTCGCCTCCCTCATCCCGCTCCTGCTCGCGGCCTGGGCAAGGCTCGAAGGCTCGACCCGGCTCAAATCGCTCATCCTGTTTTTCCTCGCCGCATCCATCCCGGCTTATTTCGCGTTCCTGCTCAATATCCTCACCGAGATCGTCTTCATGTTCTTCATGCTCGGCGCCTTTTTCATCTTAAGCCATGGCCGCGTCCGGGGATTCAATATTTTCAAGATGCTCCTGTTCTCCCTCTGCATCCTCTGCTCCGCCCTCACCCGCGAGGCCGGTCTGGTCCTGTTCGGCGCCGTCTTCATCGCCATCATCCTTGACCCGGCGCTGCGAAAAGCAAAAGCCGGCCCGGTCCCGTTCTTCATCATTTACCCCGCAGTCTTCATCCTGGGCTATGGCGGCTGGACCATCCGGAACCTGACCTCCGGCGAAGGCGGCATCTATTTCAAGCAGTTCTTCGCCAAGAACCCCTACCTGCCCCAACTCGGAACCGTCACCGCCGCGGACCTCATCCAAAGAATCCAGCAAAACAAATTCCTGCATGTCCCCCATGTCGGCGCGTTTCCCTTCCCATCCTGGCTGTTCAGTTCCAATAAGTCCGCGCTCGCAATCGGACTCATTTTCTTCGTTGTCATCCTGATCGGGATCGGATACCGGCTCGAGAAGAAAAATTATGCGGTCGAGTTCAGCTTCCTCGCCCAGTTCGGCCTGGCCATGATCTGGTTTTTCCAGGAGGAGCGGTTCAGCTTCGCGCTGCTCCCGCTGGCCGCGTTCTTTTTCGTCACGGGCCTGGACTTTTTCGAGCAAAAAATAAATGCGCTCAAGCCGGTGTTCCTGGTCTTGCTCTGCGCACTGGTCCTCTGGCAGGCCGGCCTAACCGGATGGCTCGCCTATAAATACCACCAGCCCCTGATCTATCCGCGCGAGCCGGTCGAAGTTCAAGGTTATGGGACCTGGTCCGAGCCGGTCATGGACTTTTCAAAGTATAACCAGTATTGGCAATATCGGGACCAGGACCATGTGGGCATGGCCGATTGGATCATCATGCAGAAGCTCGCCGGCAAATTGACCCCGCGGGATAGCCTGATCATCTCGCGCAAGGCCCCGATCACCTGGTATTTTTCCGGCCGCAAATCCAACTGGTACAAAATGGGGATCACCCCGGAAGAGCAATGGGAGGTCCTCAAAAAAGAGCATGCCACCCATCTCCTGGTCTCGGGTTCCAACCAGGAACTGGTCAAACTGATTGACGCCTATCCCGACAACTTCAAGTTCCTCGCCGTGATCAAACGCTCCGGCCTTGGAATCGTCCAGATTGTCAAATATCCTTAAAATAGTTTGAAATGTGCGAGCGCCTTTCCTGTCCTCCGTAGCCTCTCCTTGCACGGACATTCCGTCGGCGAAGGAGGAAGGCGCGATACCATTTTCACCAAGCGCCAATTGTCAAAAATCACCCACAAATTCGCTAGAGGAGCCAACTTAAAAAACCAGGGCCTCCTGCGCCGAATCGGCCCGGATAAAGGCGGACATTGGGAAACTATCTCGGACCATTTCCGCATTAAGAACAAGTGATTATATTTAGCTTAATCTCATTATCTATATAATTAATTATTAAAATAAGGTCTGGTTTGTCCGATATCGTTTTTCTGCCCTCCTCATCCGTTATGACTAGCCGTTTTCCGTATTCCGATCCGCCCAGACAATCCAGATTTGTGCTGCTGCCTCTTGGGAGATTTAGGATTTCCCTTATACCCTTTTGGTTCGCTGTCCATTCACCCCTTATTGAACTATCGACCGCCATGAGCTTCTTGGCACCCACCAGCTCAATGACCGTTAAGAGGTCTTGCTCAAATCGTGGGAAACTTAGAGTTGAATCCATGGAACGAGAAACATCAACAAAAATACTATCAATCGAGTGCAACCCTTCAGCAAAGATATAATTAGAGGGCTGCGGCATCGTGTTTCGCACTCGATCTTTGAATTTGCTCAATTGCTCAGAATGCTCTGGTTGCATATGGTCCAGCCAATAAATTTTATCGCTTAGCTCCATCGGAATGATGTTTTTTAGCCCTTCCGGAATAGAACCATAGTTCACTAAGATTACTCCGGCATTGGGGCATCCTCGAGCATAATCAAGGATCGCATTTCTGAAATTCGCAAGTTTGCCATGCAGGTATTGTTTTGCTTCGACAACCAGTTTGGTGGCATACGGGTCGGTTAGGCTTTTCAGATTAATTCTAAAATCTGGCTGAATATTCCGTTTTCTCCCTTTTCCTATCGGTCGAGTCAAGGGAGTTCTTAGTTCTGACCAGAAAAATAAATCACCTTCCTGAGATTTGGCAGTCCAAATATGCGTCCCTGAAAATTTAAGCAGGAGTTCCCCGTTGCGCGCATAGACTTCCCGAGAATAATCATCCAGGGCTTGGTCAATTTTGCAGAGAACCCAAGCGGAATACAGTTCGTGCCGTCTTTTCCAGATCGGAAGGCGCAAGAGTTTTTCCAGTTGTTCCTGCAAGGTTTTGGCGCTCATTCTTTGGATCGGCTGCCGGCTCAGAAAGGTCTGGATTTCCTCGAGAGATATTAAAAACTCTCCATCATTTGCTAAAAATGGAATATTTAGTTTTTCGGCAAGTGCGAAGAGATTTTCGCCAAAATCCTTTAGCCAGTGATCGCTTACAAGTGCAGCCAAGCCCCGCATATCTTCCTTAGCAAAGGTCGGGATTTCCAATCCGACCAAGATTTCTTCTCCCCTATCCCTGCCTTCCTTCGATTCGCGTGAATGGGCTTTTTGCCAAAAATTTTCCCGGTTTGGTTCGAATTCGTTGCATTTGCCAACCACCATGCGCCAAATATCGAATAACTCATCCCATAAACTTCCGAATGGTTCAGGGGTTGAAGGTTTGGAAATCTCGGGCTGAACAATATATCCGTTATCATAGAAGGAAACCCATTTTTGAAAATCTTGGTTTTGCGTCCACAAATTGTTTCTTCTGGCAGCAGCCTTTCTTAGCAGGCTTAGCAATTGCCAGAGCAAATCTGTATCCCAAACTCTGGCTTCAACTTGCTGAATGACCATAACGGATTTTCTTATGATTTCTTTGAAATTTTCAAGATCGAACTCAAGCTCGGGCAAATCGGCCCCAAAATCAAATTTCATCCTTATCGAATTATTGGTTCCTTTTATTCCGTGCCTAGCGAAGAAGATGCAAACATCTCTCATCATCAAGGTCAGGGGCTTTGAAGCGCTGAAAAATGCTCCTATCAGTTTCTCTGTCGAGATATTCCTCCTTTTAAATTCTGATTTATAGTTCAAGAGGTTAGGGGGATCTTTAGGGTCGATTTCGCTCGCAATCGCTTCTAAAAAGCCTTGATCATAATTCTTAATGCTCAATCCAGTTTCAGCGAGAATTGTTTTCCAGACTTTTTCGGGTGATCGCAAAATTTTGAGTTCCATTTTTCTCCTCCTTGTGGATATGATTTAGTGCATCATTGATTAATAAATTTGTCAAATGGGCAGCATTGGGTAAGCAAAAAAAATGGACTTGGTCGAAATTGCCTATAAAGGGATCAGATATCTGGATACAACGGGAAAATTTGAAAAACAATTAATCCCACGGCCTTGGCAGGAACAGTTCGTGGTAAAGCAAGAGCGCGTAGCGGTCGGTCATGCCGGCGATGAAGTCGCGGACCTCCTGATGGACCGAGAACTTCAATTCCGGTTTCCCAGCCAGGCGCATGAATTCCTCGGGGCGCTCCATGAAATGAGCATAGAGGTCGCAAAGGACCTTGACCGCCTTGTCGAATTCGGCGCGGATCAGCGGGGCCTCATAGACATTTTTAAAAAGCCATTCGCGCAAACGCGCGGTGGCCTCTAAAACCTTGGGACTCATGGAAAGCCAGGGCTGGTTGCTCGCAAGGGTCTGGTAAATGAGGTCCGTGACCATGGTGTTGATCCGCTGCGAGTGCCGTTCGCCCAGAGCTTTCAGACAATCTTTGGGCAGATCCTCGAACGAGACCAGACCGGCCTGAAGCGCGTCCTCCAGGTCGTGGTTCACATAAGCGATCACATCCGCGGCCCGCACGATTTTCCCCTCCAGAGTCTCCGGCGTATCCTCGCCGTTGCCCACGAACGGGTGGTCCTTGCCTTTGGAATGTTTCACGATGCCGTCGCGCACTTCATAAGTCAGGTTCAGTCCTTTGCCGTCGTTGGCCAGGATGTCGGCCACGCGCAAGCTCTGTTCCCAATGGCGGAACCCGTCCGGGCAGACCTGGTTAAGCGCGAATTCGCCGGCATGTCCGAAGGGGGTGTGGCCGAGGTCGTGCCCGAGGGCGATGGCCTCGGTGAGGCTCTCATTGAGGAACAGCGCGCGACCGATGGTGCGGGCGATCTGGTTGACCTCGATGGTGTGAGTGAGCCGGGTGCGGTAATGGTCCCCGGCCGGGGCCAGAAAAACTTGGGTCTTGTGTTTGAGTCGGCGGAAGGGCTTGGAGTGGATGATCCGGTCGCGGTCGCGCTGGAACGCCGGCCGGATCTCGCAAGGCTCCTCCGGCTTTTGCCGGCCCTGGCTTTGGTCGCTGAAAGCCGCAAACTTCGAGAGCGTATCATGTTCGAGTTTTTCCAATTGTTCCCGGATCGTCATTTTGTTAACCAGCCTTTTCCAAAATCAGCGCGCGATCCTTTTCGTCGAGATGATGCAGGTCGAAGATTAAATTATCGAGTTTCTGCTCCAGTTTCTTGCGCTCGTCCGGGTCAGACGCTCCGGACAGGTTTTTGGCCAGGTCCACAATCTGGTGATAGAGCGGCCGCTCGCGCGGGTTTTTCAAGTCCGGCCTTTTTACCGGGAGCTGGTCCAGATGAAATTTCTTAAGTTGGGGCGTGCTCGCGGGGTTGGTGATCAGGGCGTGCCGGTAATAGAAATTGGCCAGCCGGCTGTTGATCAGGGCCAGAAAATATTCGAGTTCATATTTCAATTTTTTGTCCGGCTTGGGCACGAGGAAATAGGCCGACTGTTCCACCAGCCGCTTGCTCCGGTCCAGGGCCGCCATCAGTTGCGCCCCGGTCTTGCGCACCAAAATCCGTTCCGGCGCGGTCAGCTTGGAAAAGCGCACGGTGCCGCCGATGAGATTGCGAGGTTGAAAATCGAAATAATAATGGCCGGAGACTTTCCAGGTCTGGACATTCTCGCCCTTGAGGAGCTCCTGCTCCTGACGGTCAAGCTTTTCCGGGTGGATAGTCCCCGGTCGCGCAATCAGGCCCACGCCCGAATTGAGGTAATCGGAAATCACGGCCTTTGCCTCATGCCGGATTTTTTCTCGTAGCGCCGCCACTTCCTCCGAAGTTTCCTTGGCAATGGTCCCGCCCTTGCTGATGAACCGGCGGGCGCTGATCTCGGCGTGCTCCGCTTGCGCGTCGGTGATCTTGATTTTTCCGGAGGCTCCGCCCGGCTTTTTTTTCAGCCAGTAGATCAGGGTGTCCGAGATTACGCCCGGGAACGGCTCGCGGAAATGGAGTCTTAGGATCTCTCCCTGCTCGATCATGAATTTCCGGAGCGGCTGGAACTGCAGGTTTTCCGCCATGCGGTCCGGGACGAGGAAACAATTGACCCCGTCGGGCTTGAGCAGCTCGAGGCCGCGGCGGATAAACATTTCAAAGAGATTGGGCCGGTAGCTGTCCGCGTGGAAGCGCTCGAGCAGCCATTGGATCACATCGGGAGTGTAGGGCTGGAGCGCCTGCCGGCCCTTGAGCGAGAGCCAGGGCGGATTGCCGATGACGAGCTCGAAGCCGCCCCGGGGCAAGGCCTGCCGGTGGGGATAGCGCTCATCCGAGAAACTGAAAGTCAGGATTTCGCCGAGCGAGGCGCGCTCGAACAAGCCGATCTGCTGGCGCAGGGGCTGGTCAATGAGAAAATCCCCAAGCGGGAAATTCTGTTCCAGAAAAGCCAGTTGGCCAACAGGGAGTTCCTCGATTTTCTTGCCCGAAAGGACCACCGGGAGCAAGGACCGGAACGCGCTCAGTCTTCCCTCCGGGCTGAGTTCCAGACCGAACAGGTGCTTGCGCAAAAGCTCGATCCGCAACTCCGCCTCAATGGTCCGGGAAAGATCGGGAAGCCGGACCAGCGGATAAAACAGACCGCTCGGCCGATGCGCGTAATAGTCTTCCTCCAACGAGATCATCTTGCGCATCAGTCCCAGCAAAAAGTTTCCCGAGCCAAAGCTGGGATCCAAAATCATGAACTCCCGGTCCTCCAGCCGGCCCTCCCAGCCCAGGGCTTTGAAGCTCTCGTCGGCCATCAGCTTCACCAGCGGCGCCGGGGTGAAAAAAGCCGCCTGCTCCGGATGGCGAAAGCCGATTTTCTCGATCAAACCCCCGAGCAATTCCGCCGGGGTCTTGGGTGGAAGGTATTGGGCGGAATATAGCTCGCTGACAAACCCGGAGATTTCCTCGGGCGCGAGCTCCAAGGACTTGCTAAGGTTGGGGCGGAAGATTTCCAGACCCAGCGCGTTGTTGAATCCCAGGAGCCGGTCATAAAAAGCGGCCAGGTCGCTCGATGTGGCCTGCTCCTCCAGCCAGCCCGGCTCGAGCATCCAGTTAAGCTCCATCAGCCGGATCAGGAGAAACTCCTGGGCCAGGTTGAAAGCGGCCTTGAACATTTCAGGGTAGGGCGCCTCTTCCGGCTTTGCTCCCCGCCGCTTCAGCAGTTGCTGAATAAAGCCCTGGCCGCGGCTCAAAATTCGAGCGGGGAAATCATACTTTGACCCTCGCGTCCTTTCCATGGGCATCAATAGTTCTAACAAAAAAAATATCAGAATGCAATCTTGATAAGCCGATTTATAAGGAATCACGCGTAAACGCGCTCGCACATCCAGGCCAGGCTATGCGGCCATTCCGAATCCCGAACCCCGAATCCCTATTCCGTGATTTCGCCTTTCTCCAGCTTGTTCCATTTCTCGACATAGGCATCCACATTCTCGGGAGTAACCACATCCAC
>CAIUDS010000384.1 GCA_903897985.1 uncultured delta proteobacterium | reverse complement strand
CTTCCGCGTCAATTCCGGCGAATACAAGCTAATGGGACTCGCCCCTTATGGAGAGCCTAAATATGTTGACCTGATCAAGCGCGAGCTGGTTGACATCAAGGACGACGGCTCCTTCCGGCTCAACCTCAAATACTACAACTACATGGTCGGGCTGACCATGACCAACCGGCGCTTCGCGCACTTGTTCAACGGACCACCGAGGAAACCAGAAGAACCGATCACCGAACGCGAAATGGACCTGGCCCGCTCAATCCAGGCGGTTACCGAGGAGATCATGCTCAAGCTCGCGCATACCGTGCACAAACAGACCGGCATGAAGAACCTCTGCCTCGCCGGAGGCGTCGCGCTCAACTGCGTGGGCAATGGCCGGGTCCTGCGCGAGGGGCCGTTCGAGGACCTTTGGATCCAGCCCGCGGCCGGTGACGCCGGCGGCGCGCTCGGCGCCGCGCTCTATGCCTGGCACCGTTACCTGGATAAGCCGCGCGAGCCGATCGCGGAACGCGACCGCCAAAAGGCCAGCCTGCTCGGACCCGCTTTCAATGACCAGGAGATCGAAGCCGCATTGCAAAAATATTCGGCATCCTCCGTCCGCCTTGGTCAGGACGACTTGATCAAAAAGGTCGCGGAGCTCATCGCCTCCGGAAAAGTGGTCGGCTGGTTCCAGGGCAAAATGGAATTCGGACCGCGCGCGCTCGGTTCCCGCAGCATCCTCGGCGATCCCCGCAACCGCGACATGCAGTCGCTCATGAACCTGAAGATCAAATACCGCGAGTCCTTCCGGCCCTTTGCCCCTTCCGTGATCCTTGAAGACGCGCCCGAGTATTTCGAGCTCAACGCCGAAAGCCCATACATGCTGCTAACCGCCTATGTCCGGCCGGAGAAGAGGAACCCGATCAAACCGGAGGATGAAAAACTGAAAGGTATTGACAAGCTCAAGGTGGAAAGGTCAAGCATTCCCGCGATCACGCACATTGATTATTCCGCGCGCCTGCAAACCGTGAAGGAGCAGGACAATCCGGCTTATTACCGGCTGATCCAGGAGTTCAAAAAACTCACCGGCTGCCCGCTCGTCATCAATACCTCGTTCAATATCCGCGGCGAACCCATCGTCTGCTCGCCCGAAGACGCCTACCGCTGTTTCATGCGCACCGAGATGGACTTTCTCGCTCTCGGCCCGTTCCTGCTCGACAAGAAATCCCAACCTCTCTGGCCCGAGCCGCGCGATTCCTGGAAAGCAGATTTTCCCCCAGATTGATGCGAATAAACTTTGATAAGCCCCTCGACTTTTCCTGAAAGTGGGTCCAGGGACAAGTCCCTGGTGGAAAGCCGACTTCCCTCCCGATTGAGTCCAAGCTTTCTACGAGCGAGTTCCGTAATGATTTTCTTCTTGGCGGTGAGCTGACCCTCGCTACCGGCTGCTACCCACCATCAACCAACCACCAATTCTCAGGGCCAATACCTGCCTCCCGTTTTGTAGTCGTGCCAAGAACCATCATTCATAACTCCACCCCAAATAATCATTTCCGTCCCGGTCCAGACCGCGGTGTGCACACTCCTGGCCGAAGGCACATTTGCGCCGGTGGAAGTCGGCGTCCAGGAATCTGCTGAAGGATCATACCT
>CAIUDS010000383.1 GCA_903897985.1 uncultured delta proteobacterium | reverse complement strand
CTCAACGGCGCCCTTCTGCGTGAGATCGGCGACAATGCTCTCGCATCGCACGCCCAGGTGGTTAAACTCCTTTTGCAATGCTTCCAGTTCTTGTATCGAGCGTCCCGTGATAGCGACCTGCGCGCCTTCCGTTGCGAGAGCGCGAGCGATAGCTTCGCCGATGCCACGACTTGAGCCGGTGACGAGTACGGTTTGGTCTTTGAGTTTCATGCTTTTCCTCCCCAAGAAGAATTGTGTATTGTCAAAATCTAATCACAGAGGACATCAAGAAATTACCCCAAATAATACCCGTAAAGGTTTCCCCCTTGTTCCTTTCGGCGTAAGCAAGGTCGGCCAAATAAACGTATTTGACAAGATGGATTGGCCCGAGATCTCGATTGCAAAAATCCTCATTAGCTGCAACAGCCAAAGCGTATTGGATGATCCTATCGACCTTCTTTAAATCTATAAAATTATATGGTTCATCTCCAATTTAGTTGGCGAAAGCTTGAAAGATTTTAAGGGAAAAGTAGCGGAGATCATGAAAGCCATATGCTTTTCGTTTGATGACTTTGATCTTGTTATTGACTCCTTCCAACTTTCCCGTATGGATCGAGTATTCACAATGGTTCAGGATGCCGTAGCGATATCGTTCCAGCGTCTGGGCAAACTTCGAAGCTGCGCGGTCATTCAGTGCCCGAGCCAAGGCGCACCATTCATCGAGGGTTTTATTTGCCCAGGTGCGAGAACGATACGACCAGATATGTTTCAGTTTTTCTTTCAGAATTAAAACGCTGTTAATGACTTCGTTCAATTTCAAAAGCTCCTCCAACTGTTGACGATCCTTCTTTCGGCGTAGGTGGGAGCGGTTTTTCAGTAAGAGATATTTGGCTCCTTTGAAGACCGCCTTGTCTTCTTGGGAGGCTTTCCGGTATTCGCTGTTGCGCACTTGATCGATGACTTTGCTGAACTGAGCGACTACATGGAACAGGTCGAAGACAATTTTCACGTGGGGGACTTTCTTTTGGACGGCTTTGATATACGGATCCCACATGTCCATCGCGATGGCTTCCAAGGCCTTGCGTTGGGCCGCGGTCAGTTGATTGAAAAAACGGCTCAGGGTTCGAGCCTTGCGCTGTTTGCCGATCCAGACGACCCGTCCCGTCAAGTAATCCAGGACGACGGTGAGATACCGATGTCCCTTGCGAATAGAAATCTCGTCGATCGCCAGGATGCGCAGCCCGTCGTAGTTGGGTTGACCATATTCCTGTTCCAGGAAGAGTTTGTCGATGTTTTTGACGGTTTTCCAATCGACCCCCACGTGCTGGGCCGCCTCTTTGACCGTCATCACCTTGCAGAGCTCGTGGAGGTATTGGGCCAAGCGGAGGGTGACCCGGAAAAAGGGGGGGAACAGTCCCAGGTCTTCGGTGACAATGCGCTGACAGTGAAGGCAGAAGATCTTGCGATATTGGCAAAAGAGCCAGACCCGGGTCGAGGCCAGATTGAGATCCCGCACCGGTCGTTCGGTCCAGCTGTGGATAGAGGAGGACTGTTGACCGCAAAGATGGCAAATGGGATGAAACCGTCTGTCGGGAGTGACTTCGATATGGGCCGCTCCCTGGATCAGGGTTTCGTTGGTAATTCGGATTCGACGGAAGGGGAAATAGGGTGCTATACTCAGGTTGGACATCGCAGGCCTCCTTGGGATTTTTTTCTTGCTGGGAAACAAGATTATAATCCCCTTGAGATACCGGATGTCCATTCTTATTTATTTCCCTAAACATACACCCTTTTCTCATCAACTAATTTGGAGAAGATCCTCATTTTTTTAGAACTCGCTCTATAAAACCAGAGGCAGTTTAAATAACATAGATTTTGAATAAAATCAAACCCTCTTGATTTCCGGACTCTTAGAAAAAATTGACAAAACACCTCAAT
>CAIUDS010000382.1 GCA_903897985.1 uncultured delta proteobacterium | reverse complement strand
TCTACATCAATAAAAAAGAATATGACCTGGCGCTCAAGGACCTGGACCAGGTCGTCTTTCTCAATCCCAAAAACGCCGACGCCTTTTATAACCGCGGTTCGATCTACAAGAAAAAAGGAGACGCGGCCAAAGCCGAGTCCGATTACAAAAAGGCCGTGGAACTCAACCCCGAATACGCCAAGCAGCCTTATCCATAATTCGGGACCGCAAATGGCAGCCGCGGGGAAAGATGATAATATTTAGGGAATTAAAAAACCGATAGGAAAGGATAAACATGGCCGGCAAGTCCAAAAAAACCTTTGAACAATGGATGCAAAAAGGGAAACAAAGCATGGCTCATGAGGATTTCGAACAGGCGGCCCGGGCTTTCAGCCAGGCGATCAAGCTCAAGCCCGAGGAGGCGGAAGGACATTACGGCCGGTCCCATGCCTATTTTGAAATGGGCGAATTCGACCGCGCGCTTTGCGACCTGGACCGAACGCTCGCGCTCGATCCCGGCCATGCCTATGCCTATCTGGACCGGGGTTCCATCCGGTTTGCCCAGCGGAACCTGGAGGCCGCTTTCAAGGATTTCGACCAGGCGGTCAAGCTGGCCCCGCTCGAGACCGAGGCCCTGGTTGACCGGGGAATGGTCCGGTCCCTGTTGGGAGAACTCGAGCCGGCCGTGCAAGACTACAACCGGGCGCTCGAATTAAACACCGATTTTACCCGGGTGTATTTCTATCGCGGAGAGGCTTACCTCGACCTGGGAAAGCCGGATTTGGCCATGAAGGATTTTGACCGGGCGATCGAACTTCATCCCGAATACGCCGACGCCTATTGCAGCCGCGCGGAAATCCATGCCGCGCGCGACAATTTTTCCCGGGCCCTGCGGGACCTGGAGAACTCCTTGAAGGCCAACCCGCAATACCCGGACGCCTATCTCCTGCGCGGCCAAATACATTTATCCACGCTGCAGCCGGACCTCGCCTTGGAGGATTTGAACCGGGCCCTCGAATTAAATCCGGACTTGGCCTTGGCCTATTTTTACCGGGCCAGCGCCTTGATGGCGAAAGGCAAGAGCGAGCAGGCCCTGAATGATCTCGACCGCGCCATCGCCATGGAGCCTGAGCAAGGCGTTTGCTACCTGGTGCGCGGCTTGGTTTATGAGATGAGGGGAGACTCCCGCAAGGCCGAGGCCGACTGGAAAAAAGCGCTCGAACTGGAGCCGGAACTTAAGGGGATAAGCCCGGCTGAATTTCTCCGGACCAGCCATCTCAAACTTATCAAGTAATCAGCGTCCCGGGGGAACAGAACGGCCGGAAATTATTTGGAGGCGGCAACCGGATTCGAACCGGTGAATAACGGTTTTGCAGACCGTCGCCTTACCACTTGGCTATGCCGCCGATATTCGTGGGGGCGCATTGATCCACGCCCTCTTCCAATCAAAAATGGAGCAGGAGACGGGCTTCGAACCCGCGGCCATCACGTTGGCAACGTGATGCTCTACCAACTGAGCTACTCCTGCTCTCGCTAAAGAATATACTAACCCAAAAACCCTTGTCAAGGGCAAGCCTTGCCCCGGACTGCCGCCCCAGCCTTTTCGCTTGTCGCTCTTATCCTGTCCCTAAGATTGTGGCGCAGGCATCTTGCCTGCCAACTCCTTGCTTTTGCAGGCTGGAAGCCCGCACCACAATCCCTAGCGCGCGTAAATGCCGCACGGAGCCCAGACCGCGGCCGGTCCGCCCGTGATGCCCACCGGCGGAACGATCAGCGGGATGTCCTTGCCGTTCACCTTCAGGCTTACCTTGCCCGCCTTGGCCTCCAGACCCTGCTGGTGGAAAGGCGGCATGGCCGACGGGGCGCGGCTGATCAATTCGAGCGGACCCAGTTCCGAGAAAGTGGCCTCGAACAAAAGGTTCCCGACCTTGATCTTGCATCCGACCGAACCCGGCAGCTTCGTCCACACCTCGATGTTCGCCGCCAGCACCGGCGCCTGCTCAAAGGGCGTGCCCGCGAAAATTTTCGGCCCGAAATATTTGCCGATCTCCAGGTCGTGCCCGATAAAGCCCATGGCCAAAGGCGTGCCCTTCGGATCGGGCTGATAAAGGATCATGCCGGAAGCGGCGGATCCCTTGGGCGTATGGACCATCCGCGCCGCATGCACGATCACATTGGGCTGGCTCAGGCTCTTGTCGGTCAGCGCCACCAGGTCAACCCCGCCCTCCCATGCCATCCAGTTCGAAATCGCCATTTTCTCATACCTCCTGTTTTGGAATTTTAGTCCCACCATTCTAGCGATATGTCCAACCCCGTCAAATCCGCGGCGGGCCCGCTCCGGAGCCGCTCGTTTCTGAAATTGACATCTCGAGCAAGCAAAGTTACCTTAAGCCCATGCATGAGATGGGAATTGCCATGGAAGTCCTCAAAATCGTCTCGGAGCATTTGCCCAAAGACCAGCCGGTAAGAGTTACCCGGATCCGGCTCAAGATCGGCAAGTTGACCGCGGTGGTGCCGGACAATTTCAAGTTCTGCCTGGAGGTCATCGCCAAAGACACCCCGGCGGAGGGCGCCGAGGTCGTGATCGAGGAAGTCCCGCTGGAGGTCCTATGCGAGGATTGCGGGGCGAAGAGCGAGCTCACCGAGGCGCTGTTTATCTGCCCTCAGTGCGAAAGCCCGAAGCTCAAGGTGCTCTCGGGCCGGGAGTTGTTTGTGGAGTCAATTGAAGTCGAGGAAAACTAGAGTATGCGGACAAGAGTGTCCGCATCACGAATCGGAGGAGAAGTAAGGCATGGAAATCAAGGTGGTCAAGAAGGTCTTGGGAGTGAATGACGCGATTGCCGAGGACATCCGGAAACTGCTGAAGCAAAAGAACATCTTCATGTTCAATATGATGAGCTCGCCCGGCGCCGGTAAAACCCTGATCCTCCAAAAAAGCGTGGCCGCGCTTAAAAAGGATCTCCGCATCGGCATCATTGTCGGAGACATCTGCACCACTCGGGACTCCGAACGGCTGGCGGAAACCGGCGTGCCCGTGGTCCAGATCAACACCGAGCCGTTCGGCGGAGACTGTCACCTGGGCGCCAACCTGATCTCGTCCGCGCTCGCGGAACTGGACCTGGATAAATTGGATATGGTGATCGTGGAGAATGTGGGGAACCTGGTCTGCCCCGCGGAGTTCGAGATCGGCGAGGACCGGAAGGTGGTGGTGTTAAGCCTGCCCGAGGGCGAGGACAAGCCCTTGAAATATCCGCTCATGTTCCGGGTGGCCCATGCCGCGATCGTGAACAAGCTGGACCTGGAGCCGCACCTGGACCTGGACCGGAAAACCTTCGCCGACAACATCAGGAAAATTCATCCCGCAATAACTTTATTCGAAATGAGCGCCAAGACCGGGCAGGGTTTTGAGCCCTGGATCAAATGGCTCAAAAAAGAAGCGAAAGCCAAGAGCGGAGCGGGCAAAAACTGAGCGGGGGCATCAGGTAGGGGAAGGGCTGGCCCTGCCCCTACCTGGGGTTTGGCGCTTATAAGCTAAATTATCAAGAGTCGTCGGCATGATTTTTCACTTTTCCCGTTTTTTTCTTGCCCAGGTTTTTAAAATGTGTTATTATAGTCATATAACTATAATAGAAGGAGATGGCGATGGGTTATCCGACCAAGGTTCAGATGATCCGCCGGAAGGGGAGCGCGCAGTTTTACCTCAATTTTCCCTGGC
>CAIUDS010000381.1 GCA_903897985.1 uncultured delta proteobacterium | reverse complement strand
CGTGGATGGCTTTGAGCGTGTCCTGGCCTTGGATTTCCCGCATGAGGTCAATCTCTTGTAGGGTATATTCCTCAATGTGCTCGAGGATGCCCAAAGGGTTAAAGACCCGGCTGAGCTTCGGATAAAAAAACAGCACCGCCTTCATAAATTTTTTAACCGAGCGGACGTCCCGCTCGAAGGCTTTTTTAAAGTCCTGTTTGATGATCTTGACCGCGACGTCCCGGCCCTGATACACCGCCCGATGAACCTGGCCCACCGAAGCCGAGGCGATCGGCTTCTCTTCAATCGAGTCGAAAATTGACCGATCAATCTTTTCCAAGACACGCTCGGCCGGGATATCGTCATTCATCCGGTAAAGCCGGGAAAGCTCCTGACACTTGCTGATCGGGAGGAAATCCAGCCGCAGGGCATGGACCTGCCCGATCTTCACCGCGAGCAATCCCATGCGCTGGATTTTTCTCAGATCAATCGGCTTGGGGCCATAGATCATACGGATAAGTTCAATGAATCCTAACCAATTCATGGCCACCCATAAGAGATCTTACTCTTTTAGCTCCTCTCGAGAATCAGTGCGCAAAAAACATGGCCCTACTCGGTATCGGAACAGGATTTTTTCAGGCATCACTCCGGGGTCCCATGGCGAATCCGGAGCGTTGAGCCGGCTTCCTAACCGTCCTGGGCCACCAGACCCCGCCGTGGCGGGGCTCGAAAATCCCAGAGAGTTCGGAGAACCGCTACCCCGGATGGTCTCACCGTTCCCACCGGGGCTGGGGATGGCTTTCTTTACCACTTCTACACCCTGAACAGAAATAGAATTATGTTCAGTCAAGGTTTCAACTCACCCACAGATTCTCAGGACGAGCCATTTTTCTTTGGGTGGTTATCTTTTCGGACCCCGATAGGACTTCCCGATCTTGGCGTCCACAATGGCGCGGCCAACAAAAGGGATACTCCGGCCCAGGCCAACGGTCAGCCTGGTCATCCGGCCGGGAATGATGAGGTATTGACCCTTCTCCACGCCCGCGATCACCGCCCGGGCTACTTTGTCCGCCTCCAGCACCGGGATGGTGTGAACTACCGCCAGGTTCTCGGGAGTGCGGCCCTCGGTCATGCCCTCCACCATCGGCGAGTGGAACTCGCCCGGACAAACCAGGTGCAGGATGATATTTTGCGGTTTCAACTCGGCCCGTAAAACTTCGGTCAAGCCCACCACCGCGAACTTGGACGAGCAGTAGGCCGCATAACCGAAAGCGCCCAGCAACCCGCCGCTGGAGGCGATGTTCACGATTCGGCCTCCACCCTTCGCCTTGAAAAAAGGCAGGGCGGCCCGAACACAGTGCAGGGTCCCGAAGTAGTTGATGTTCATCAGCCGATGGAATTCCTCGAGCCTCTGATCCTCGAAGTAGCCCTCCCGGATCACTCCCGCCGAGTTGATCAGCACCTCGGGCGCGCCCTTCCTCGCCGCCAGGTCCTTGAACGCCGCCTCCACCGCCGCCGGGTCCGCCACGTCGCAGACCGAGGTCTCGACCCTCGCGCCGCCGAGTTCCGCCTTCACCTTCTCCAGTTTGGCCCGGTCCCGGGCCAAAAGCAAAAGGTTCGCCCCCCGCTTGGCCAGCATTCCCGCCAGCTCCCGGCCCAGTCCCGAGGAGCCCCCGGTGATCCAAATGTTTTTTCCTTCGAACATGATCCCTGAGATTATGCGGCAACCCGCCCTCAATCAGACTTCCAAACCCCAAAATGCCGCTTGGTCCCTTGAGCATACGCGATCAGGCCCGCCCAGGTATCTATGATCTCGCTCCTCCGATAAATTAAAGGGCAGCCTTGATCCCGGTCAAACGCCATTTAATCATACCAATCCGCAAACCCCCAAGTCAATAAATTCCGGCGGGCCTGCGACATAATACCAATTTGCATTCATTTTTCAAGAATGAGGTGGGTAGGACAAGTAGGGGCACGGTCCCGCTGGAAGCGGGATGCCCCTACAGCCCCGAACGGGCAATTGCCCGAATTGAATTTTGAATGCAAATTGGTAT
>CAIUDS010000380.1 GCA_903897985.1 uncultured delta proteobacterium | reverse complement strand
GGGAAAAGAGTCCTCCGCGTATCATTTCTTTACCGTAAATGGGAAGCAAGGAAATTGGGCGAAACCGGCTCGGGCGCGGGTCCGGACTATTTCCTGTTGCCATTCTGAGCTATAATGGCCGGGTAATGCATAAGGTCGCGCCGCGATGTGCTGCGGCCATAGGGGGTTTAGAATGGCGAAAGATCTGGCGGCCCATAGTTTTGGGCAAAGATTGAGGAAATTGCGGGAGGCCGAGGGTTTGACGGTTGCGGAGCTGGCTTCCCGGCTTAATTTGAAGCCGGCCTACCTGGAAAAACTGGAGCGCGACGCGATCCTGCCGCCGGTGGCGGAGATCATCACGATTGCCCGGCATCTCTCGGTGGAGCCGTCGTCGTTCATGTCGGGCCGGATGGAGGACGCGGGAGCGCCGCCGGAAAAGCGGAAGAAGGCGGTTGAGGAGCGGACCCGGGATTATGCCTATCAGTTGCTGACGCGGGGCGGGCCGGACGACCATTTGATGGCGTTCCTGGTCAACATTGACCCGCACAGCTATCACAAAAAGGTCGCCTATCGGCACGAGGGCGAGGAGTTCGTTTATGTGTTGTCCGGAAAGCTGGTGATCACGGTTGACCGGAAAGCGAGTTCGCTCGGAGCGGGCGGGGTGATCCATTTTGACTCGGGCAAGAAGCACCTGCTCCGGAACCCGGGCAAGGACCCGACGCGGCTTTTGGTGGTGATCTATCATCCGTGAGGCTTCGGGCCGTAAATAACGAAAGGTGAAAAGATGTATTTTCCATTGACGCCGGAACAGGAAATGATCAGGGTGATGGTCGAGCAGTTTGCGCGCAATGAAGTGGCGCCGGGGGCGATGAAGCGCGATCAGACCGGGGAGTTCCCCGAGGACCTGGTCAAGAAGATGGCCCAGCTCGGCCTGTGCGGGATGATGGTCCCGGCCAAGTTCGGCGGGAGCGAGGTGGGCGCCGTGGCCTATGTGCTCGCGGTGATGGAAATCGCGCGCGCCTGCGCATCCACCGCCGTCACCATGAGCGTCACCAACCTCTCCTGCGAACCCCTCGCCCAGTTCGGGACCGACGACCAGAAATCCCGGCTGCTCGCCCCGCTCGCCTCCGGAAAATATCTGGGCGCGTTCGCCCTGACCGAGCCCGAGGCCGGGTCCAACCTGGCCGAGATCAAATGCAAGGCGCGCAAGAAAGGAAGCTGTTACCTGCTCAACGGCTCCAAAATGTTCATCACCAACGGCGCCTATGCCGGCGAGACCTTCGTGCTGGCCCGCACCGGCGAGGCCGGCGGCCGCGGGCTGACCGCGTTCATGGTCGAGAAAAATTCCCCCGGCCTGAGCGTGGGCAAGACCATCCACAAGATGGGCCTGCGCGCCAGCAATACGGTCGAGCTCCAGTTCGAGGACTGCGAGGTCCCGGAGGAAAACCGGATCGGCAAGGAAGGCGAGGGCATGGCCGTGGTGGCCAAGGCGCTCGCTTCGGGCCGGATCGGGATCGCGGCGCAGGCCACCGGGATGATCCGGGCCTGTTTGGAGGAAGCCAATAAATATGCGCGCGAGCGCCAGCAGTTCGGAAAATCCCTCGGCGGCCACCAGGCCCTTCAGTTCATGATCGCGGACATCGCGGCCGGCCTCGAGGCCGCCACCCTGCTCACCCTTTCCGCCGCGGCCCTCAAAGACGCGGGCAAGCCCCTGGTGAAGGAAGCCTCCATCGCCAAACTCTTCGCCACCGAAACCCTCAACCGCGCGGCCTACGCCGCGCTCCAGATCCACGGCGGCTATGGCTACACCTCCGAATTCCCCATCGAGCGCATCTTCCGCGACGCCCGCGTCACCACCATCTACGAGGGCACCTCCGAGGTCCAACGCATGCTCATCGCCAAAGAAACCATGAAATAGCCTCGAAATTATACCTCCGCCTCCCCCGCCGCCGCTCTTGAATGCGAACCAACAGGAGCAAATCGGATATTCGGATATTAATATCCGATTTGCTCCTGTCTGGGGTTTGGCGCTGATAAGCTAAATTATCAAGAGTCGTCGGCATGATTTTTCACTTTTTCCTTTTTTTCTTGCCCAGGTTTTTAAAATGTGTTATTATAGTCATATAACTATAATAGAAGGAGATGGCGATGGGTTATCCGACCAAGGTTCAGATGATCCGCCGGAAGGGGAGCGCGCAGTTTTACCTCAATTTTCCCTGGC
>CAIUDS010000379.1 GCA_903897985.1 uncultured delta proteobacterium | reverse complement strand
TGATGTCGAACTGTTCTGCGACCTGGCCAAAAACATCGGCGCCACGCCCGTGCTCATGATCCAGCCCCGGCTGGTCTCGGCCAACAATACCGACGAAGAAAAAAGCCGCATCGAATACGGCTATGCCCTGCTGACCCACGAAGCCCTGCTCAAAGCGTATGCAGACACCGACCGGATCATGAAGGAAGTCGCCGTAGAAAAAGGCGCCCTTTTGATTGATCCCAGCGGCGCTCTGAACGGCAAGGGCGATTTGTTCATTGACCATGTCCATGTCAACGATAAAGGCTCGGAGGCGCTCGCTCGGATCGTGGCCGGGGAGCTGGAAAAAACTTTACGGCCGGAACCTCAAAACGCCGCAACCGTCAAATAACCATGTCCGGAAAAATCCTCCTCCTCAACACCAACCGCATGCGGCCGCGCGTGGCCCCGATCGGACTGGACTATGTCGCCGCGGCGCTCGAACATTCCGGCGCAAGCGTGAAACTGTTCGATCTGGCTCTGGAAGACAAGGGACATCGGGCCCGGCTTAAAAAATTGCTCAAAACTTTTTCTCCGGACTTGATCGGGATCACGATCCGGAACATTGACGACTGCTATTTCCTTTCCGGACAATTCCTGGTTGAACCGATCCGCACTCTGGTATCATGGCTCAAGAAAAACAGCCCGGCCAAGATTGTCTTGGGCGGGGTCGGATACTCGATCGCGCCCTCGGGCCTGCTCGATTACCTGGCCGCGGATTACGGCATCTTTGGAGACGGGGAAGCGGCCGCGATAAAGCTGTTGAACGCGGTTGCGGCCGACAAGGAACCCTTGCCCTCGAATATCCCCGGGCTGGTGGTCCCGGGCGCGAAAGATTGTCGCCGGGCGGAGACCGACCCGGCGCGGCTTTTCCGGAACCGCAAGCTGGCTGACAATGCGCGCTATTTCCGGCTGGGGGGCCAGCTCGGGATCGAGACCAAGCGCGGCTGCGACGGCCGGTGCATCTATTGCGCGGACCCGCTGGCCAAGGGGAGAAAAATTCGGCTGCGCGGCGCGGAGGCGGTTGCGGATGAAATTGAGGAATTGTTAAGCTATGGGGCCTGGGCGTTTCATCTGTGCGACTCGGAATTTAACCGGCCCTATGCGCATGCGACCGCGGTCCTGGAGGAAATCGTCCGAAGAGGACTGGGGAAAAAGATTGCGCTTTCCGGATATTTATCGCCCATGCCCTTTGACCTGGAACTGGCAAAGCTCTATGCCCAGGCCGGGGGCAAGGGCATTTGCTTCGGCTCGGATTCCGGCTCCGACCAAATGCTTTCGATCCTCAAGCGCGACCACACCGCTCAAGACCTGGACACCACGCTCACGGCCTGCAAAAAGGCCGGGATCAAGGTCATGTATGATTTGCTTTTGGGCGGTCCGGGCGAAACGAGGAAGACTCTGGCGGAGACCATCCGGCTGATGCAAAAAATCAAACCCGACCGGGTCGGCGTGAGCTACGGGCTTCGGGTCTATGCGGGCACTCCCCTTGCGCGCCTGGTGGCAAAAGAGGAATTGATGGGAGCGGTTGAGCATAACCCGGAACTCATTTTCCCGGTTTTCTATCTCGCGCCCGCGCTCAGAAAAACCGGGCTTGAGTATCTCCGCAACCTGATCGGCAGAGACTCCCGGTTCCTGCTCCCGGCCAAGACCACCAAGGAGCAAAACTACAACTACTCCGGAAACCTCTACCTCGAAAAGCTGATCACGAAAGGCGCGCGCGGGGCCTACTGGCATATCCTCCTCAATGCGGTGAAGGGTTAACGGTTAACGGTAAACGGTGAACGGTCCCATCTTCGCGCTGAATCATTTGCAAGCAGGCCCTGAATTTTGCCGAGCTTCTTGAGTATGTGCGATAAAAGCCTTAATATAAGAGATGAGGGATTATGGGCATTGAAGAAATCATAAAAGAAAAACGCGAAGACATTCTCCGCGCCGCTCAAAAGCACGGGGCATTCAATGTCCGGGTGTTCGGCTCGGTGGTCCGCGGAGAGTCGGGACCGGAAAGCGATATTGATTTTCTGGTTGAACTGGAAAAGGGGAGGAGCCTGTTCGACCATGCGGCCCTGATGGTGGAGTTGGAAAAGCTGCTTGGGCGCAAAGTGGATATTGTAACGGTAAAAAGCTTGAAACCCCGGGTCCGGGAACGCATCATCAAAGAGGCGATTCCATTATGAGAGATGATCCAGCTCGAATTCTCGACATTCTCGAGGCAATTGAGAAAATCGAAAAATACGCCGCTCAGGGCAAAACCGAATTCGCGAAAAACGAGTTGATCCAGATCTGGGTGGTTCATCACATCCAGATTATCGGCGAAGCGGCCGCGAAAATATCTGGCGAGCTGAAAAGCAGATATCCCGAAATTCCCTGACAGGAAATCATTGCCATGCGTAATGTTCTCGTTCACGATTATTCCTATATTGATGCTGATGAAGTCTGGTCCGCGGTTGAAAACGATTTGCCGGACTTAAAGGCAAAATTTGCCAGAATGCCGATAAAACCGTAAGGACAGGCCTTGAGCAGTGCGGGACGCATGAACCAAGTAGACTTTTGAATCAAATTGGAGATTCCGGTGTCTAATCAAGCGTCTTGACAATTTAAGTGAACCACTTTAAAATTACTAAAAGTTAAGCGGCTTACTAAAATCAGGAGAAGCATTTGGCGCAGAAATGCATGGGCATAGTAATCGGCACGACCCAGCTTAAGGCGGTCGAGTTGAGCGGGAGCTTCGGGGAGGTCAGCCTTGAGCGCTATCAAATGGTTGACCTTCCGGCCTCTTTTCGGGACACGGTCTTCGGCTTTCAGGCCGCGCCCGAGCAAGGGCTGGAGGTTCCCGCGGCATTCAAGGAGTTGGCGGCGGAGGAATCCGAGGCCTCGGTTTCCATCCCGGGCGAGCTCTGCTTTTACCGCGAGATCGAATTTCCGTTCACGGACCTGAAGAAGATCGCGCAGGTGATCCGGCTGGAGGCCGAGGGCTATTTCCCCTTTGCGATGGACGAGTATCTGCTGGAATACCTTCCGCCCCTCAGCCAGAACCACAGCAGCCAGGTGCTGGCCTTTGCTCTGGGCCGGACCCAGTTTTCCCAAGTCTTGGCTTCCCTCAACACCCTGGGTCTGGACCCGGCTTTCAGCGGGATCGAGGGCATGACCCTGCCGCTGCTTTCGGTCAACTCGCCCCCGCTCGCCCGGCTCTGGCTCGACCTCGGCGCCCAGCGCATCATCCTGGTCGGAGCTTTCGGCGCCCTGCCCTTCCTCTACCGCCGCATCTCGCTCGGGCTCGACGCGCTGACCGAGAGGCTGATGAAAGAACTCTCGCTGAGCCGCGAAGCCGCGGAGCAACTGATAGCCGGCGCGGACCTTTCCGCGGAACCCGAAGCCGGCGATTCGAAGTCCCGGATCATCGCGGAATGGGTGAACACGGTTTTGGGCAAGGTGAATGAAACCCTGCATTGGTATGAACGGAACCGCAAAGAGGGCCATCCGGCGGCCAAATTTGAGGAAGCGATTTTATCCGGCAATGGGGCTTTGCTCAAAGGGGTGGAAAAATATTTCGAGCGGGACCTGAGCATACCCGGCCGCAAATTCACCATGCCGCAATGGATCAAATTGACCTCGGAGGTTCCGCCGGAAACGGCCTTACTCCTGGCCGAGCCGCTGAGCCTGGCCTTGGCCCGGATGCGCAAGGAAGGGAAAAAGCTGGTAAATTTCCGCAAGGGCGAATTTGCCTGGAAGACGGAGTACCAGATCCCGTACCAGCGTCTGGTCATGCCCGCCATCCTGCTGGTCCTGATCCTGGTCATGGGCGCCGCGAAAGGATATGGCCAGTATAGCCTTTCCAAACAACGCTCCGCGGAAATCAAAATGCAAATCTTGCAGGAATATCAACAATTATTCCCGGCCTCGGCCGCGACCGATCCGGTCCGCCAGTTGCCCCAGGCCCTGGCCGTGGCGGAGCAAAAACTGGAGGTCTATAAGGACATCCTGTATCCTTCCGCGGTGTCCGCCTTGTCCGCGGTCGCGGACCAGATGCCGGAGGGGGCCGCCTCGATCTTGACCCGATACAACTACTCCGGCAACAAGATCCGGATTGAAGGGGAAAGCGCGGATTTCACGAGTTCCAAGGAAATCGTGGACCGCTTGAGCAAGGTCGAGTTTTTCAAGAAGGTGACGCTGGAGGACTCGCGCAGCAACACCGCGGGCAAAGTCAATTTCTCCATTTCCATCGAACTGAAAGCCGCGGGAGAAAAAAATGAGTGAGCAAAAGCCCTTGCTGGAATCGGCGCGCGGATACCTGGGCAAGCTGAGCCCGCGCGAGCGCACCATCCTGATCGTGGGCGCCGCGGCGTCTTTGGCTTTTATCGTTTTCCTCGCCCTGTCCCTGGGCCGGGGCGGCAAGTCCGGCAAGAAGAACCCGATCCAGGAACTGGCCGACCAGAAAATCGAGTTTGACAAAACCGCGGCGCAGTATACGGCGCTCAAGCCCACGCTGGACCTGGTGGACAACAAGCTCGCGGCCCGGCCCGCGGACTTCGACCTCTTCCGCAAGATCAACGACTTGATCGAAAACACCGGAATCCGGCCGGCGGTGATTAAGATGGACCCGGGCTCGGCTGAAGGCAAGGCCTTCCTCGACGAGGAATATGTGGACCTGAACCTCCAGAAAATAGACTTGCGGCTGCTGGTCAAGTTCCTGGAACAGGTGGAGGCGTTCA
>CAIUDS010000378.1 GCA_903897985.1 uncultured delta proteobacterium | reverse complement strand
GGACTAAAGTCCCTCGCACGATTGGGAATAAGACTCAAGGAATCAGACTAATTGTAAATTGCTTTTAACATCGGGATATGGCATCATTTTAGAGAGATGGAGAAGAAGGCCAATAGCTTCAAATGGGTGGTAACCGAGGAGGTCCTCCAGAAGATGGTGGAGGTGATCCGGAGGGAAGTTGACCCGGAGCTGGTGATCATGTTCGGCTCGCGCGCGCGGGGCGAGGCCCGGGACGACTCCGACCTGGACCTGATCGTGATCGAGAAGGAGCCGTTCGGGAAAGAGCGGAGCAAGCTGCAAGAGAGCCAAAAACTCTACCTGGCCTTGGCCGATTTCGAGGTGCCGATTGATGTCCTGGTTTATAGCCAGGCCGATGTCGAGAAATGGCGCGGCTCGATTAATAATGTGCTAGCCCGGGGGCTAAGAGAGGGCAAGATCCTTTATGCGCGACATTGATCAGGCGCGGCTGTTGCTTTCCAAGGCCAGGGAAGACTTGGAGTTGATTGTCTCCAGCCAAGAGATCAAAATCGCGGACAGCATTTTCGGTTTTCATGCGCAACAAGCGGTCGAAAAGGCGCTGAAGGCTTGGATCGCTTTTCAAGGCCGGGAGTATCCGCTTACCCATAATCTTGCCCGACTGATGAACCTCTTGCAGGATCAAACTCAAGAGGTGGTCCGGTTTTCGGCCCCTGATTTTTTTGAGTTCCTTCGCCATCGAGTTCAGGTATGAAGAAGAAGTTATGCCTCCCTTGGATCGGGCGCAACTTGTCAAGGAAGTCGGCGAGTTGGTCGAATTCGCGGAAAATCTCGTCAAACAAGGATAGCCTGCGGCATCCCTATCATCTTTCCATCCCGCTGATTACCACCGCCATCACGATCAGCAACAGCATGGAAAGTCCGCTCACGATCAAACCGAAGATCGCCAGACCGTTTCCTCTCAAGGCGCCCCGAGATTTCCTGATCCGGAAAAAAGCGATGGCGGAAAAGATCAGGGTGAGGATGCCCAAGAACCCGACCTCGGTGATGGTGACCGGGACCCGGATAAATTTCCCCGCGGCGAGCAGGACTTGCAGACCGGCCAGGACCGCGGCAATCACGGCGAGGACGGAGATTTTGGGTTTGGCGGTTATCATTTCTCCCTTCCTTTTAATCAGTCTTTCCCTTCCGGTTTTGGGCCGGCCGGAAGCAGGCTGCTATTGTCATAGTCGTCAATCACATGGGTCAGTTCCTTGCTTTCATTGATGGTCCAGACATCCAGGGTCGCGTCACGGTCAATATTGCCCACGGCCGCGGCCTGAAATTTATCGTCACGAACAAATGCCGACACGGCTGCGGGGAGTTGATAGGGCCCGCCGGAGGCCGGTTGAAGGGATTCCTCCGGGGAGAGGAAATAGGTGTAAGTGGAATTTTTCTCGGGAGTCCATTTGAGTTCCGAGAAAGTTTTCCCGTATTGGCCGAAATCAACCGAATAACTCAGCTCCGCGGTGTGGATGGCCATGAGGTTGGCCTTGGCCTCAGACTGCTTGGTGCGGGCGTTGGAGGCCCAAAAATCCGGGAGGGCGACGAGCACGATCAGAACGAGCAAGAGCAGGGATGCGGAGCCGGTGGCGATGCCGGCGATGGCGAGTCCGCGGCCGGTCAGGGCGCCCTGGGATTTTTTGATCTTGGACAGGGAACGCGCTCCCAGGCTCAGGCTGAGCAGCCCGAGCAGTCCGAAGGTCATAAATCCAACCCCCAGACTCAAGATTCCCAGCACGAGGGAAGCAATGGCCAGGCCGGAGGTTTTGGAGCCGGAGATCCCCGGGCCTGCGCTTCCGGCCATGGAGAGGATCTGGTTGCAAAGGGGACAGACCTGACTGCCGTCCGGAATTTCTCGTCCGCAGTTTGGACAGTTCATGGGGGCTCCTCCTAACATTTAATTTTTACATAACCCGGAGAAAGCCGCAAGGCCTGACCGTCTAACACTTTTTTTTCCCCTTATCTGC
>CAIUDS010000377.1 GCA_903897985.1 uncultured delta proteobacterium | reverse complement strand
CGCGAGGTGATCACCGGTTTCACATCGTTGATCCCGCTTTGCAACAGGCCGAAATCCGGGAAGGGCAGGGTGTCCAGATCGAAGCAGGGTTCCGCGGCCGGGTTATGGAACACCCGGTCGCCGACCTTGAAGCTCAGTCCCGGAATTTTTTCCAGACCGCTCTTTTGCTCCACCGCCTCGATAAAAGGCAGGATGGACGATTCGGCCTCCCCCCGCAGCACAAAATGTCCGTGTTCGAGCGCCTCTTCCGCGAAAAAGCTCGGGTGCGGACCGCCGAAAATAACGGTCTTGCCCATTTTTTTGAGCTCGTCGCCCAGCACATACGAGCGCTTGGCCGTGGAGGTGATCGCGGAAATGCCGACCAGGTCCGCGCCGAGCAGTTTCTTGTAGTCCAGCTTCTGCTGGCTCTCCACCATCACCTCGACCGCGTGGCCCGCCTTTTTCAACAGGCTGCCCAAAATCAGCGTGCCCAGCCGGGGCAAAACAAACCTGGTGAAAATATGGAAATCCGGAGAGCGCGGCTCGATAAAAATTATCTTCATCAAATCCTTCCTGTAACCGCCGATTACTTTTCGTCCAGCATACCACAATTAAAAAATTACGCCATAAGCCGGCGCGGGCATCAGCGATTCCGCAAATTCGACGAGCGGCATTTTCCCGCCGCGCGGCTATCGCGAGTATTCCAACCCGGCCGATGGAAAAGGGCAGGGCGCCGGAGACTTCACTTGGCCGGCCCTGGTCCTGAACATGATCGCGGAATATGCCTCGGGCTGAATCCCGGCAAAATTAAATTGGGCGCTTTCAGCCCGCGCAGCCGCAAGCGCCGGCGCACCCTTGCGAACGGTTTTTAAACCGAAGCGGGATGAACTCCCTTGGCTCTGAAAACGCGGGCGGGAAAAGCGGCTTGGCCGGTCAATGAAAAAAACCTTGACAATTTTTCGGCAATTGGTAGGATAGGACGGCGAAATAAATGCAAGCCCGCGGGGCAATAGTCTTAAAAGGAGGAAGCAAGAAAAATGGGAAACGAAAGATTGAATCTGGTGACAGGCGCGTGCGGCTTTACGGGAACGCACCTGGTGAAAAAGTTATTGGACCAGGGCCAGAAGGTTATCGCCACGGACCTGGCCCGGGCCTTCGAGCATCCGAAGAACAAGATGATCTTCAAAGCCTTGGGGCTCAATTTCTCCCACCCCAACTGTCAGGTCATCCCCTCGGACCTGACCGACAAGGAAAGCCTGAAAAAGCTGTTCGCGCAGCCGCTTTCTCATATCTTCCACACCGCCTCCCTTTATGATTATTCCGCGTCCATGGAGATTTTGAAAAAGGTCAACATCACCGGTTTTCTCAACCTGGCCGATCTGGCGGTCGAGCACAAGAGCCTGAAGCGGTTTATCCACTGGAGCACCTGCGGCATTTTCGGCAAACCCTACACCTCGAAAGACGGCAAGCTCCTCAACATCCCCTTTACCGAGGATTTCAACTCCTCGCCCAAGAACGCGCCGTTCGAGCAGGACCAGCCCACGGGCACGCACCTGGTGAACGATTATTCGGTGACCAAGTGGAAACAGGAGCAATACGCCTGGAAATATCACCGCGAGAAGGGTTTGCCCCTGACCGTGGTCCGGCCCGCTCCCCTTTACGGGCCGGGCAGCGATTACGGCCATGGCGGAATCCTGATCACCATCAACCGCGGGTTCCTGCCCGCCATTCCCAAGGACTCCCGGAATTATATCACCACCTCCGTGCACATCGAGGACATGGCGGGTTTTGCCGCGTTCATTGCGGACAAGGATTTCGCGCTCGGCGAGGATTACAATGTCGTGGACGACAGCATCATCTCCTACGACGAGTTCATCCGCTACCTGGCCCTGCTCGTGGGCCGCAGAATGGGCACGATCCCCCTCCTGAGACAAACCTGGCTCCGGCCCGGCATGATCCTCGCCGCCCGAATCTGGCTATACCTCGAACAGAAGCTCGGCGTTCGACGCATCCGCGTCTTTGAAATCGGCTCCGCGACTTATATGTCCTCCAGCTACTGGATCGCCAATCGCAAAACCAAAGACGCCGGATATAAATACGCCTATCCGGATATGAAAGAGGGCATGCGCGACATGGTGGACTGGTTCCGCCGCGTCGGCTGGCTCGATCAGGACTATAATCCCCAGGCCATCTGGACCGAGAATATGGGCTTGACCAAACCTAAAAGCAGCGAATAGCGAAGCGACCAGAGCGAATCAGCAGAATTCTGAACCCGGAACTCCCGGTCACCCAATTAATGACCGAGGGCGCGGAGAATTTTTTGAAAGCGGGGTCAGGTCTTAGATTGTAGATTGACGATTTTAGGTAATCTCGCCAAAAAGAGTACCGGATTTCGGCCCTGCGCCGATTTGACAAGTTTTAGCATTTGGCCCACTATTGAATTGGGAATACACCTAGACTTTTCAGAAGACTAAATCGTATAGCGATCCTTGGCTTGTGTGTGTGGAGGGCGCGATGAAAGGTCCGGAAAGAAAAAAGCTAAGCGGCTGGATCGCGTGGGGAATTCTAATCTCGATCATTTTTTTCCCGACCGCGCTGATGGCAGAGCCAACCTTGTCCGGCGCCAACTACTGGGGCGATTCCGGCAATGCCTCGATTGACGGCCCGGATGTG
>CAIUDS010000376.1 GCA_903897985.1 uncultured delta proteobacterium | reverse complement strand
TCTCTTTTCAGGTCAAGGCCACGGATTTCGCCGGCAATACGGATTCTACTCCTGCAAGCTGGACCTGGACCATAGATTTAACCCCGCCTGACACCCAGATCACCAATTCGCCCCCTCTGCTGACCAATGCCACCGGCGCCATCTTTGAATTCACCTGCACCGGCGGGCCCTGCGCTTTTGAATGCAAAAAGGACAGCGAAGAATTCTCTTCCTGCACCACGCCCCAAAATTATTCCAGCTTGGCCGAAGGCGCCCATACTTTTGTGGTCAGGGCCTTGGATCTGGCGCTCAATCCCGATCCTTCTCCGGCAGCCTATGCCTGGACCATTGATATAACTCCGCCGGAAACTTTTTTAGACACCTATCCGCCCAATCCTTCAAGCTCAACCACCGCGGATTTCTCTTTCCATTGCACGGGTGGTCCCTGCGTTTTTGAATGCAACCTGGATTCCACCGGATGGTCATCCTGCGTTTCCCCTAAAACCTATACTGGTTTATCCTTGGCCAGTCATTCCTTCCAGGTCCGAGCAATAGATCAGGCTCTGAATCCGGATCCTTCTCCCGCGCTTTATGCCTGGAACATTTCGACATCTGATTACTGGATGCCTACCTATAATAGTGCACCAAGCGCAAGAATATGGCACACTGCGGTCTGGACCGGGACCGAGATGATTATCTGGGGTGGATTAAATGAAATATCACAGGTAAGCACGGGTGGCAGATATAATCCTGCAACAGATTCCTGGACTGCAACTTCCACCGGCGCAAATGTGCCCTCTGGAAGAAGATATCACACTGCGGTCTGGACTTCGGGCTTGACAACTCCGGTTATGATTGTCTGGGGAGGATACAATGGAAGTTCCTATTTCAACGACGGTGGCAGATATAATCCTTCCACCAATTCCTGGATTGCCACTTCCACCAATGCCCCTGTGCCTTCGGCAAGAGAGTATCACACTGCGGTCTGGAGCGGCTCCGAGATGATTGTCTGGGGTGGATTTATGTATGACGGTTCTTATCACTATTACAACACCGGCGGCAGGTATAATCCTTCTACTAATTCCTGGACCGCAACTTCCACGAGCGCAAATGTGCCCTCGGCAAGAGGTGTGCACACTGCGGTCTGGAGCGGAACGGAAATGATTGCATGGGGAGGGTCTAACGGCTCATATTTGAACACCGGCGGCAGGTATAATCCCGAGACAAATTCCTGGACAGCTACTTCTACTAATGCCCCTGTGCCTTCTGCAAGATATCTTCAAACTTCAGTCTGGACCGGAACCGAGATGATTGTCTGGGGGGGATACAATGGAAGTTCCTATTTAAACGACGGTGGCAGATATAATCCGACCAATAATTCCTGGACGCCCACCTCGCTCACCAACGCGCCAGAAGCAAGATTCTATCATAGCGCAGTTTGGACCGGGACTGAGGCGATTGTCTGGGGAGGATATGGTTCTTCGCCTACATATAAAAATGATGGCGGCAGATATAATCCTACCAATAATTCCTGGTCTGCAACTTCATTAACCAACGCCCCTGTGGCAAGATACATGCATACCGCGGTCTGGACCACCGGCTTACCAACCCCGGTGATGATTGTCTGGGGAGGACTTGAACTCGCGGGTTATACCAATACCGGCGGCAGGTATAATCCGGCAACAGATTCCTGGACTGCAACTTCCACCGGCGCAAATGTGCCCTCGGCAAGGCGGCAACATACCGCAGTCTGGACCGGAACCGAGATGATTGTCTGGGGTGGATATGATGGCACTTCCTATTTTGACACCGGAGGCAAATATAACCCGATAACTGATTCCTGGATTGCAACCTCCAGCATCAATGCGCCTGCGATCAGGAGCCAGCATAGCGCAGTTTGGACCGGCTCCCTGATGGTGGTCTGGGGCGGATACAGCGGCTCCTACCTCCAGACCGGAGGAAAATATGATCCGGCCACTGATTCCTGGACTGCTACTTCCACTAATGCCCCGGTGCCTTCGGCAAGACGATTTCACACTGCAGTTTGGACCAACAGCGAGATGATTGTCTGGGGCGGCAATCCGACTACCAATACTGGCGGCAGATATAATCCTGCCACTAATTCCTGGACTGCTACTTCCACTAATGCCCCTGTGCCTTCTGCAAGATATCTTCAAACTTCAGTCTGGACCGGCACTGAGATGATTATCTGGGGCGGATATGATGCCTCCACTTATCTGAACACCGGCGGCAAATATAATCCTGCCACTAATTCCTGGACTGCTACTTCCACTAATGCCCCTGTGCCTTCTGCAAGATATCTTCAAACTTCAGTCTGGACCGGAACCGAGATGATTGTCTGGGGAGGATATTCGACCACCGTCCCAACCTATAAAAACGATGGCGGCAAATATAATCCCACTGGCAATTCCTGGACCGTGATTGCGACCACCAATGCTCCTTCTGGAAGACGGGATCATACCGCGGTTTGGAACTTGACCGGAGCCAGGATGATTGTCTGGGGAGGATATAATGGCACGGTTTATTTTGACACCGGCGGAAGATACGATCCGGCCGGCGATTCCTGGTCCGCAACTACAATAGTTAATGCGCCTTCAGCCCGGCAATACCATTCTGCAGTCTGGACCGGGACCCAGATGATCATCTGGGGCGGTTTTGATGGAGGTTATTTGAACACCGGCGGCAGGTATTGGCCGTGACCTTTAGATAGCAGATTACAGATTACAAATTACACAAGGGCGCAGCCCTTGACCGCGCTGTGCAGGCGACTTTAGTCGCAATAAGCGCTTATCGCTTTTCGCTATTCGCTGTTAACCTATACCAAACAAAAGTGCAAATTTTGCATACCTTTGTAATCCATTGATTTATAAGCGGAAAAATTATTTTTTCATTTTTCGTTTGGTCTAGGTTGACAAATGTGTTCCAAGGGTGAAGGGGTGAAAGGTTGAAAGTTGAAAGTAAAATCAACAGGTTACACCTGTTTTCGGGGCTAAAAACCTATGTAACATTTTTCCTATATATAGGGGGAGGTCGCGGTTTTAACCGCGAGGCTCCGTTAAAAAGTTTTAAGGTTTCAAAGTTTCAAGGTGATGGCGGCCCGAAGAGG
>CAIUDS010000375.1 GCA_903897985.1 uncultured delta proteobacterium | reverse complement strand
CTCCGTAGCCTTGGCGAAGGGGGATGCGCCTTTGCGGTGGAAAAAATTATTATAATTTCTCCTTGGTGCTGGGCACGCGCGGCTCGCGCGGGTTGATGGCCACGGCCTGAGCGAGCGCGCGGCCAAAGGCCTTGAACATGGCCTCCAAACAGTGGTGATAGTCGGAGCCGTATTCGAGCTTGACATGGAGGGCCACTCCCGCGTTATTGGCGAAAGCGCGGAAGAACTCCTCGACCAAATGCACATCGAACTCCCACTGCCGGTCGCGCGGAATCTCCGCCTGATAGACAAAAAAGGGCCGGCCGCTCAGGTCAATCACCACCCGGGCCAGGGCTTCGTCCATCGGAACCACCACATGGCCGAAGCGGACGATGCCCTTGCGCACCGAAAGCGCATTGTTAAAAGCCTGCCCCAAAACTATCCCCAAGTCCTCCACCGTGTGGTGCGCCCCGGTCTCCAGGTCCCCGCGCGCGTTAAGCTCGAGGTCGAACAGGCCGTGGCGGGAAAAACTTTCCAGCAGATGATTGAAAAAACCCAGCGGGGTATGGATCTGGTTCTTGCCCTCGCCGTCAATCACCAGCTTGAGCTCGATCGAGGTCTCCTTGGTCTTCCGTTTAATATCCGCTTTCCGAACATTCTTCATTTTCCTTCACCTCAATTAAATACTTTTTTTACCACAGAGGGCACAGAGAGCACGGAGAATTTATTTTTATTTTCTCCGGCATTATCACCCTTTTAACCTCTGTGTCCTCTGTGTTCTCTGTGGTTAAAAATATTAGTTGTTATTTAACCATCACCGCGGCGTAAGCCACCACCTCGCGGCTGTCTCCGGTGACCTCCCCGGAATTCCGGTAGTCAACCAGTTCCGCCTGCTCCGCGCCCAGTTCCTTGGCCGCCACCAGCATGACCGTGGCGGGGATGAACCCGCACATGGAGATGTTATGCTTCGACACCGCGCGGTAAAGACCCGGCGGGTCCAGCGCCAAAACCCGGTCCAGCGCCAACTGGTCCTGCCGCTTCGCCGCCTCCGCCGGAATATAATGGCTCATGTCCGAGCTGGCCACGATCAGCGCCGGCTTTCCCCATTTCCGGAGCGCCCGCGCAAGGGCCTTGCCCAGTTCCTCGCATTGCTCGACGCTCATGCGCAGCAGGCACAGCGGGGTGAGCCGGAAATCCTTCCCGAAATATTGCAGGAACGGCAGTTGAACCTCCAGCGAATGCTCATACTTGTGCGCGCTCTCGTCAGCCTCGACCAGGTCGCTTTCCGCGGCGAGCAATTCGCCCAACTCGGAATTGACCGCGACCTCCCCGAGCGGCGTGCTCCAAGTCCCCTCCGGCCAGAGCGCCACATCCGCGCCGACGCCGCGATGGTTGGGCGCCAGCACGATCACATCGCCCGGGATCTCGACCCGGCTGAAAACCATGGCCGCGCCCTTGCCGGAATAGATGTAGCCCGCATGCGGTGAAATCACGCCCCGCGCCTTCTCGCGTTTGCGGGCGGGTCCGGCGAATTCCTCGATCATCTCCCTGAGCTCGTTCTTATCGGCTGGATAAAAGCTCCCGGCCACCGCGGGCCGTCTAACCTTCATTTATCCCCCCTTCAGGATTCGCTGCTTTTTCCCCGCTGGTTTCTCCGCCGCCAGGACCTCCGAGATGAACCTTTCAATGCCGGCCCGGTCATTATCTTTGATGCCCAGGAAACGGATCCCCATGCCCGGAAAAGTCGGCGGCCCTTCCCCCTGCTCCCGGCACCAGACCACTTCCCCCACCACCTCGACCTTATGGGAATTGCCCGGCAACTCGAACCGGAGCTTGAGCTTGGTCTTTTCCGGCAGCGGGTCCGAGGTAATCAGGAACATCCCGCTGATGCTGATGTTATGGGTGACATAAAGGGGAGGCCGCTTCAAGCTGGGGCGGCCGGGTTCCACCTCCAGGCGCACCAACGCCCGCAGATCCCCGCGCCGATCAGCCATGTTTAATTTTCCCGCCCAAAGGGGTTTTACTTCGGCTTATGCCGCATAGCCTTCCGACGCTTGCGATACTTGTGCTTGCTGATCTTCTTCTTTCTCCATTTGATAACGCTTCCCATGCTCAGGCTCTCCTTTTTTGAATTCTGTTTTTTTCATTATAGAAGCCCGCCCGAAAAAATCAAACCGATTCATGCGCTCCGCCTTCGCCGCAGCCGGTCCAATGCGACCGCGATCACGATGATGCTCCCGGTCACGATTTCCTGGACCCAGTTGGGCAGTCCCATCTGGGAGCAGCCCGAGCGGATCACGGTCATGATCAGGGCGCCCACCAGGCTGCCCAGCACCGAGCCCTCGCCGCCGTTGAAGCTGCCGCCCCCGATCACCACCGCGGCGATCACATCCAGCTCGAGTCCCGCGGCCACCGTCGGGTCCCCCACCGTGAGCCGGCTGAACTGCATCAATCCCCCCAGCCCGGCGAAGCCCGCGGCCAATGTGTAAATGATCAGCTTGACCCGGTCGGTCGGCACCCCGCACAGCCGCGCCGTGTTTTCATTGGAGCCGAGCGCGAAGATATGGCGCCCGAGTTTGGTGTAGCGGAGCATGATCCAAACCAGGACCGCCAGCGCGACCATCAGCCAGACCCCGGCGGGAAGAATCATCCAATGCTTATCGGGCTTGAGCGCGGCCAGCAGGCTGTTCAGCCAGGTGATGGGCGCGTCAACTTTTTGCTCGTGCGCGATGCCCTTGGCCGCGCCGCGCACGACCAACAGCGTGCCCAGGGTCACGATGAACGGCACCACCTTGAGCCGCGTGATCAGGCCGCCGTTGACCAGGCCGCAAGCGACTCCGGCCAGGACTCCGCCCAGCGCGGCAAGGAGCGGGGGCACGCCGAGGTTGAGCAGAACCGCGATCACCACGGTGGACAGCGCGATCACCGACCCGACCGAGAGGTCAATGCCCGCGGAGATGATCACGAGCGTCATGCCCAGGGCCGCGGTGCCCGTGATCGCGGTCTGGCGCGCAATGGTCTCGAGGTTCCGTCCGGTCCGGAAACTCGCCGGGCCGATCGCGGAGAAAAGAACGAACACGAACACCAGTCCCAGCACCGGCCCGATCACATTCAGCCATTGGCCGATACTAAACGCTCTTTTCCCTTTGCTCTTCTCGGAATTTTTCAACTTGATTTAATTTTAGTCGTTTATGACTTGGAAGCAAAGATGTGAGATTTGAAATCTGAGCTTTGAAATTTGGTCTGAGATTTGAAATTTGAGATTTGAGATTCTGAACTCGCCGCCGGCGAGTTCAGACCTGTCCGGTGGCTTCCAGCATCAGCTTATGTTCATTCGTTTCCGCCACCGGCCGCGCCTCGCCCAGCCGCCCCCGGCACATGACCGCGATCCGGTCGCAGATGCCGAGCAGTTCCGGCAGATAGCTGCTGACCATCAAGACCGCTTTGGCGGCCCGGCCTTTTTCCGGCCGCGATACCAGGTCGTCAATCAATTTATAAACCTGGGCCTTGCTCGCAACATCTATCCCGCGCGTCGGTTCGTCCAGGAGCAGGACATCAACCTCATGGTGCAGCATCCGGCCGAGCGCCACTTTCTGCTGGTTGCCGCCGGAAAGGTCCGCCACCTTCTGGCCCGGCCCCTGGCATTTGATGGACAATTCGGAAATCCAATGGCGGCTCACGGCATCCTGTTGCGAGGGCCGCACCAGGGCCTTGAGCTTCGACAGGGTAAGGTTGTCCGCAATGCTCATGGCCACGGCCAAGCCCTCGCCGGCCCGGTCCTCGCTCAACATCCCCATGCTCTGCATCCATCTCCGCGCCGGAGACGCCGGGCCAAGATATGCTCCCACCTTGATCTCCCCGCGCTTCACCCGGTCCAGACCGAACAACGCCCTTAGCAAATCCGTCCTGCCCGAACCCACCAGACCGGCGATGCCCAAAACCTCCCCGCGGCGAAGGGTCAGCCCGGCCTGTTCAAGCTTGTTGAAGCCCGCGAGGTCGTTCAATTGCAGGATAGTATCTCCGGGCGTCCGACTGGACCGCGGATACAACTCCTCGATCTGACGGCCCACCATCATGTGCACCATTTGCTCAATGCTGTTCGATTCGGTCTCGCCCTCGCCCGCGACCGCGCCGTCCCTCAGCACCGTGAACCGGTCCGCGATCTGCTTGACCTCTTCCAGGAAATGCGAGATATACAGAATCGTGATTCCCTGGTTTTTAAGCTCGGTGATTATCTGGAATAATTTCCCGATGTCTTTTTGCGTGAGCGAACTGGTCGGCTCGTCCAGCACCAAAACCCGGCAGCCCAGCGCCAGGCCCCGCCCGATCTCGACCAGTTGCTGCGCCGCCACGGCAAGGTCGCTGACCTTGACCCCGGGCCTAATCTCCGGATGGTCCAATTGGGCCAGCGCCTTCTCCACCGTCTTCCGAACCTCGCCCCTCCGGACAAGGCAAAGCCTTGTCGGCTCCATCCCCAGCATGATGTTGTCTTCCACCGACAAGTGCGGCGCCAAAGACAGTTCCTGGTAAATCATCACCACGCCCGAGAGGCGCGCCTCCATCGGATTCTTAGGCTGAAAAACATTTCCATCCAGAAAAATCTGGCCCGCGTCCGCGGTAATGGCCCCCGAAAGAATCTTCATGAGCGTGCTCTTGCCCGCGCCGTTCTCTCCGATCAAGGCATACACTTCTCCCGGCGCGGCCGAGAACGACACCTCGCTCAAGGCCACCGTCGCCCCAAACCGCTTGGAAATGCCGCTCATTTCGAGGCGGGGCGTGTTTGCCAAATCCGAACTTGCGATAGGGTTACTCAAAACTCTCTCCTTTGTGGCGCAGGCATCCCGCGTTTTCGCGGGACCAGCGGGACCAGTTTGTTTGTAAGTCTATTATTTTCGACCCGGCCCACATGATGGGCCGCCCCCTCTTGCAGCACTCTTATGGGTTTCAAAACAAATTCCTGCTATAAGAGCGTCCTTATTTTCCTTCCAGACCCTATCAGCATTATCGTTGGATAATTCTAGAGTAATGACTGGAATATCCATTATCTTACCTATGTAAGAGCCTATAGATCCTGGTGTTTCATAGCCAATATCCCTCACAATCGGATAACGGTTATAGTTTTGCATCTCCTTTGCAAGCTCAATCGCCGGGCCATCATAATTAATCTCATGCAAAGGCGAGTGGATGACAATAACCTTATCAGGCGGATTATTTCTAAGAATATCAATTAATACTTTCGTTTCGATCTCGGATGCCGACTCGCGACCGGGGCAGTACCTTTCCTGAGAATACTCGGATGACCAGCCAGTCGGGAAATTACGATTAATATCAACATTATTTGCATTTGTACGAGTTTGATTGGCCCAACCATCCGAGTTAAGATGAGGCACAACAATAACCTGCTGTCCCTTGATTTCATTAATATTATCCTTTAAATAATCTACAAGCATTTCAATTAATAATCCTGCTGGTCGCTCATCTCCATGAACAGTCAATATTAAAGTTAATGGATATCCTTTGTTCCCAAAAACATAACCAACAATGTCACGGCCTTGAACAGTTTTTCCAAAAGATTTTTTTATATAGTTAGATTCTTTACGTATATCCGATGAATCCTTTGTATCCCCGGAGGCTACAAAGGAGATGTTCCGGTCGACCTGGGGCGCATTTTTATGATTGCAAGGATTCTGATAGCATAATTGTAACAAAATACAATTAGCAACTAATGTTATCTTTACAACAATGCTTTTCACGCTCATCAAAATATCCAAATTCATAATCATGAACCAGCTATTCTTATTTCTTGAATTCCTCGCCAATGATTTTCCATTCATTATTTCGGCGAATAAATTTAAGAGTTTTTAAGCCGCGGTCAGAATACTTATCGCTTATATATGCTTGTTCGAAAGACGCCTGAGCTTCATCTCCGTTAATTGATATATTAAGATTGGAAATTTCAACGGAAATGGAGTTTGCCTTTTTTCCCCAATTGGCTTTGTCTGCCATCCATTGATCATAATTCATATTTCTATAGTTTGAGTAAAATTGTTGGTCATAGAAAGAGCTATATCCATCCATAGAGTTAGTGGTATTTTCCCAGGCTGCCTTCCACCTGTTTACTATTTGCCTAATTTCGTCGGAGTTCCCTTCGCTTTGCACAACCTCATTTTCCCCGGGAGAGGCTTTTGTTGAATCCTGTTCTCCCTTTTCATCAGATTGAGCCGTCTCCTCCTTTATAATGCGATCCTCTAAAGGCGTAGAATCTTTCAAGTTTTGCTTAAGCGTCTCCAACTGCTGTTTTAGCTTCTTTAATCTCTCTTCACACGACTGAATAGAGAAACCTTCCGGAATTGGGAAAAGTGAGTTTGAGTTAGGGTCGCGCAATTCTAAAGTCTTAACAGAAATCGTTAAGTTCTCTATTGCAATGCCTTCAAAAAATATGTTAGTCTCCCAATCAGTCATGTAAGAAAAATCTTTCTCTTCTCCAGGATTTAATCCCCCATTTTGAACCGTTAAGGTAAAATCATAAGTTTTTGGGTATAATAAATAACCTGTGAGAGTAATTACGAGGGTAGCACTCTGAACGGGACGCGTATAACTATTCTTTGCAGTGAGCACAAACTTAAATCGTCTATCTATTTCTTCAACCCATTCTCCAGTTCTCGTGAAGATTCCTGTCTCTTTATATCGCGTTTTCGAGCGGAAATCCGACTCGATTTTACTGGAAACTATGAACTTGTCCAGTTTTTCTTGAGCTTGCTTAGTTTCTAGGCACTTTGTTTCGATTTCCGCTTTTTCTTTTTCAATATTCTCGATTTCTTTTTCCATCTTCTCGATTGCTTTTTCTATGCGCATTTTGGTAATTTGCTCACAGCCTTGGACTTCTCCATTGTCACAAGCAAGTTTAAATAATCTTTTTGCCTCGGCTTCAGTGCCATCTTTCTTAAACTCCTGGCCTAGATTAACGCATCCCAGCCAATACTTTTTATTACAAGCCTCTGAAAACAGCCTTCGCGCTTCTTCCTGATTACCCATTTTAGACATGCTTAGCCCTTTTTTGTTGATCTCTTCTCCGCTAGTGCAGGATAGGCACAAAAGAATAAATCCAAGCAAAAATATAACATTTCGTTTCATCTTAGCTTTCCCTTTTTGAGCACTTTTATGGTTTTTTAAATTACTTCTCTTTTCTAGAAGCTGTTTCATAACCACCTCAGGGCTATTATGACGCAAGCCAGATGAAAGAACGCGGTATACATCATCAAAGACCTGTCATATCTGACCACCAGATGTCGGAAGGCGCCGACCCAGGCAAAGAACCGCTCCACCTT
>CAIUDS010000374.1 GCA_903897985.1 uncultured delta proteobacterium | reverse complement strand
GGAACCGCGTGGCAGAAGGAATGCAGGCGCGCTTGTTTATCGCTCAGCGGTTTTTTATGCGCGGCAAAGATCACCCCGCTCGTCCCGACGGAGATCAAAACCGATCCTTCCTCCACAATGCCGTTCCCGACCGCTCCCGCAGCCTGGTCGCCGCCTCCGCCCACAATCGGGATGCCCGCTCTCAGCCCCAACTCCTTGCCCGCCTCTCTGGTCAGCTCACCCGTGATCTCGGGCGACTCGTAACATTTCGGCAAAATCGCCGGATCAATCTTCAATAGTTCAATCAGTTTCCCGCTCCACTTCCGGTTCTTCACATCGAACATCAAAGTCCCGCTGGCGTCCGAGACCTCGGTTGCCAATTCCCCGGTCAGACGGAAGCGGATATAGTCCTTGCAGACCAGGAGATGTCTCAGCTTCGAAAAATTTTTCGGTTCCTGATTTTTGAGCCAGAGCAGTTTGGGCAAGGTGAAGCCGGTAAGGGCACGGTTCAAGGTCAGATTGACCAACCGGTCAAAGCCGATTTTTTTCGTTAACTCCTCGCACTCTTGAGCCGGGCGCTGGTCGCACCAGAGGATCGCGGGCCGGAGCACGCGGAATTTCTGATCGAGAAAAACCGAGGAATGCATTTGACCGGTGAGACCGATGCCGGCGAGGGAATGCTTGAGTCCGGGGACTTTGCGCTTGAGTTCGTTCACGGCCTTGACCAAGGCGCTCCACCATTGTTCCGGGTTTTGCTCGGCCCAGCCCGGCCGGGGCGTTTGCATGCCATATTCGACCAGGGCCGACCCGACCGCCCTGCCCTGCTCATCCAGCGCCACGGCCTTCAAGCCGCTGGTGCCCACATCTATTCCCATCCAGTACATTCTCTTGCCTCCGCCTCCGACAAATCTTTTGCCGCGCAACCGATTCTAACTATATGGGCATATTATATCGGAATCCCGGAGGGAGTTAAATTGAAATATGCGGGAATCCGGGATATATATCTAAAAAGCGGCCGAAGTGAAAAGATGAAAAGAATTAATAAAAAAATCATTTGGTCCGCAAGCCTGGCCCTGACCCTGGGCCTAAGCTTGGCGCCCGCAAATTCGCCCCGCCTTTCCGACCTCAAATCTTTGGGCCGGCTCCGGTCCTTGCCCGCTCTGAATGCCGGCGTCAATATCGAGCGCAATATTGCCTGGGCCTGGCCGGAGGCCCATCCGCTTAGACTCGATGTTTTCCGGCCGGAAGCGGACGGGACATATCCGATCGTGGTTAACATCCACGGCGGGGGCTGGACTTTCGGGAACAAGGAAATGGACGAGTCGCTTTGCCGGTATCTGGCGCGGCGGGGCTATGTCATTTTCAACATCAACTACCGGCTGGCGCCGGTCCATCGCTTCCCGGACCAGGTCAATGACAGCCTGGGCGCGGTGATCTGGGCGAAGGACCACGCGGAGGAATTCAAGGGAGACCCGGACCGGGTGGCCGTGATGGGAGACAGCGCCGGCGCCAATCTTTCGGCCATGGTGGCGTTCGCGCATGATTACGACGGTTTCGATCCAACCTTCACCTCGAGGGATTATGACGCTTCGGTCCAAGCCGCGGTCCTGATTTACGGGGTCTATGACATGACCATATTCGATTCCCTCAACGAGTCCTGGGGCGCCGGCCTGGTCTATAATTATTTGGGCGGCCCGCAAAGCCGCTTTCCGGAGCGATATGTCAAGGCCTCCCCAGTTCATTATCTTCCCCGCCAGGCTCCGATGGAAATCCTGATCCTCGCCGGCGACCGCGACACTTATTATCCTCAGTCGGTGGATTTCAAGCGGGAGCTGGACCGGATCGGAATCCGCTACCGCTTTTACACGGTCAAAGGCGCGGAACATGGCTTCATCAGCTACGGTTATTCCAAGGAGGCGAAGGAAGCCTTTACCGTGATCGCTGATTTCCTGGACCGGAATTTGAAAAAGTAAAAATTCCGCTCAAGGTTTGGCCGGGTTCTCCGGCACCGCGGCCTTGGCCCGGACATCGGAGAAGAGGTATTGGAACCGGACATTGGCCTCGTAGAGGATCAGTGCGAGATGATAGAAGGGATTGGGAGGACTGTCGGTCGGCGCGAGTTGGACCGAGATGCCGGGGCTGGCCTCGAACAGCATTTTGGCGCGGCGGAGATGATAGGGGTTGGAGACGAGGATGCATTTGGTCCAGTTGCGGCTGCGCATGATGGTCACGGAATATTTGGCGTTGGTGATGGTGTCCGTGGCTTTGGTCTCGGTGATGATCTTGTCCGGCGGCACGCCCTGCATGACCGCGAGTTCCTTCATAACCTCGGCCTCGACCCCGGCGCCGGTGTCCGTGCCCGTGAAAATTATGTAAGGCGCCAGGCCCTGTTTATAAACCTCGACCGCTTTGTCCACCCGACGTTTGAGTTCGTCCCTCGGCTCGCCCTTTTTGTTTTTTGCCGGTCCGAACCCAAGCCCGATGATTACATCCGCCGGCTTTAGCTCCGCTTTCGCCGGCAAGAAATAACCGGTCATAAGCGAGATCCCCGCGGCCAAGATCAGAAATAATTTGCGCATAGTCATCCCCCTTTGCTCGATCAGTTCTCAGGCTTCGGTTCCAGCCAGTCAAGCTCAAAAACCTTCATCTCCCACGAATGCAGCAGCACCGGCTCCCGCACGCGGGTCCCGGCAAAATACATCACCGGTTTGAGTTCATAAAGTTTGCCCTCATCCTTCCTCACCCCCACCATCCGCTCCGAGCCGGGCGTGCCCAATTCAATATAATGAGTGGCCCGTTCTTGCTCGAGGTATCCGCCCACTTCTTTCTTACGCAGATAGGGATAAATCTTCGGGTCGGTCAGCCCGCCCAGGTCTATCACATAGCGGTCCGAGTAAAATCCCAACGAGCCGATGTCAAAACAGGCGATGCGGCTGGACTCGGGCAAATTGTAACTGGCCCAACGCGCAGCCAATTGATGAACCTCCTCCACATGGCGGGATTGGTCGAGGAAAAGGGTATGCCACTTTCGCAAGAAAACAGAAGAAGGAACCATCACGATAACCAAGATCCAAATTATAGCAGACGCATCCTTTTTTTGGGCCAGGCCGATTTCATAGAGTCTGCCGAAGATAGCCGTCAGGCCGATCGCCACGGCCGGGAAAAACAGGACTTGGTAACGAAAATTGTGATAAGGCGTGAGCAGCTGGGTGCTGCGGAAAAATTGGTCATGATATAAAAAAATCATAAGGGCGAAAATGGCCAACATTCCCGCTGGGCCGATATTAATCTTAGATTTATTGGTCCAGATCAAACTCAAGACTGCGGCAATAGCCAGGAGCAACGCGGGTTGGAAGATTTGTTGTGTATGCCAGAGATAAAGAATATGCCTGGTGAAAAAGACCCAACCGCCCTTGAGGGAGATTCCGGAATTGAATAGGTCGCTGGCGAGTTTGCCGGAGCGGGTGGTGGGTAGGAAATGGCCGAGGGCGAAATAGGCCCAGGCATGGAACGCGAGCGGGAGGACGATGGAGACCAGGATGCCCCACATTTTTTTCTTGTCTTCAAGATGGAACCATTGCCAAAGCAGGACCAGGGGGATGAGGAAAACGGCTTCGAACCTGGTGAGGACCAGGAGGCCCATAAGCGGGTATCCAAACCATGCCGGTTTTTTTCGGATTAAGAGGAATATCGAGGCGAGGGTGAGCGCGCAGAAGAGCGCGGATTCCATTCCGGAGAAGACGATCCATAAGAAATTTCCGCTCGCGGCGAGGAAAAGCGCCGGAAAGAAAATAAAGAAAACTTTTACCGGGGTGGACAGGGATTTTTCCCGGAGCTGTTCCCGGATGATGGCTGAGCCGAGATAAAGACTTAGCCACAGGCAGATGCCGGCGATCAAGCGGACGAGCAGATGGGGCTCGAGGAAGCGGATGAACAAAGCCAGGATGAAAACCCAGAGCGGGCTGGTGGTCCCGAAGGAGGGCTCGCCGGGGTTGAAGGAGAATCCGTTTCCCTGGGCCAGGTTCCGGGCGTAGCAGAGATGGATGTAGGCGTCATCGAGGGGGAACGCGCGAGGCGCGCCATGGAGGAACAGCATCGAGACCGCGACGGCCAGGGCCAGGGTGATTGCGAGGATTAGGGCCTTGGCCGGCTCGGCCTTCATTTCAGACCTTTTTGAGATAGGCGCCGAGATCTTTGAAGGCGTCCCGGACGGAGTCGGTGAGCGAGAAGATGATGGGGATGATGATGGGGGTAAAGAAGGTGCTCACGATCATCCCGCCCATGACCGCGATGGCGAGGGGGGAATAGACCATGCGGCCGGTGTCGTTGAGGCCCACGGCCATGGGCACCAGGCCGATGATGGTGGTGAGCGAGGTCATGGCGATGGGGCGCATGCGGTCGTGCGCGCCCTGGATCAGGCTGTCGCGATCGTTGACCCCCTGCCGGCGCAGGTTGTTGACATGGTCCACCAGCACGATCGCATTATTGACCACCACCCCGATCAAGAGCAGGCAGCCGGCCCCGGAGAGGATATTGAAGCTGCTGCGGGTGGCGGCGAGGAAAAGAGAAACGCCGATGGCGGCGAGGGGGATTTCGAACATGACCACGAAGGGGAGCAGGAACGACTCGAATTGCGCGGTCATGATGATGAAGACGAGGATGGTTGCGAGGAGCACGCTTTTAAGCATGTCATAAATCATGTTGAGCATGTCCTGGTATTCCTCGCCCATGACCCAGATGTATCCTTTGGGGAGGTGGAAATCGGCCAGCCGGGCCATGGCCTCGTCGCGGACCTCGCCCAGGTCGCGCACTTTGGGAAAGATGGGAATCCTCACCGTGGCCCGGCGGTTTTCCCGCTTCATCCCCTCCGGGACACCCTTGATCACGAAGCGGGCGATATTCTTGAGCGGGACCGCCTTGCCCTCGGGGTTCTGGAGGTTCATGTTCTTGAGTTGCTGCAAGGTCTTGCGGTCGGCTTCCTGCAATTGGAAATAGAGATCAATCTGGCGGTCCGCGGTGTTGAACTTTCCCACCGAGACCCCCCGGATCATATACTCGATGGTGAAGGCCACGGTGCTGGCATCGAACCCGTATTTCTTGGCCAGTTCCCGGTCAACCTCGATGTGCACCTCGCGCTGGCCTTCCTTTTCCAGCTCGCCCACCTCCTTGACCGTCTTCAAACCCTGGAGCCGCTGCCGGATTTCCTCGGCAAAAAAATAGACCTGGTCCGCGTCATCGCCCTTGACCTTGATGGTGGTGGGGCTGGGCCCGCCCTCCGGTCCCCCGGCCATGTCCATGGTGCTGAAATCAAAACTCACCCCGGGCCAATTGACTTCCTTTTTGAGCATCGCCTTAACCCGGTCCTCCAATTCGTCAATCTGGAAAGTGGGGGGAGGATCCCGCCGGGTCACCAGGCTTACCCGGGTGAACTGCGGCATGATCACGGTGTTGACCGCCTCCAGTTCCCACTCATCCTTGTGAGCCATGAACAGCTTTTCCAGCGCCATGAACCTTTCTTCCATTTCCCGGTCGTCGGGCTTCTGCTCGTACTTGAGGCGGATCTGGAGGATGTGCATCATGGCCTTGGGCAAAGATTCCTTCTCGATGACCTTGGGCATAAAGAAGAAGGATATGGTCACCACAAACACGATGAAGAGTGGGACCAGAACCCGGGCGCGACGGGCCAGGCTGTATTTAAGTCCGTTGACCATCCGGTCTTCCACCCACTGGAACCATTTGACCTTGTATTCTTTTTCGCCGGTGATGAGCATGCTGGCCAAAAGCGGGATCAGGGTCAGGGATACCAGCAGGCTGGCGAAGATGGCGAGGATGGTGACGATGCCCATCTGTCCCATCAGCACCGAGACCTCTTTGTGCTGGGAGAAAATCAAAGGCAGGAACACGATCATGGTGGTGGTGGAACTGGCGCTGATCGCGAGTCCGACATCGCCGGTGCCCAGGACCGCGGCCTCGGCCCGCGAGTGGCCGCGCTCGATCCGTTTGTAGATCGCCTCCATCACCACAATCGAGTTGTCCACCAGCATGCCGATCCCCATCACCAGGCCGCTCAGGGTGATCACATTGAAGGAATAATGCAGGAAATACATGGCGAAAATGGTCATCAGCAGGCTGGTGGGGATGGAAAGCGAAATGATCAGGGTGGGACGGAAGTCCTTGAGAAAAAACCAGAGCACCAGAAAGGCGAACACTGCGCCCATGATGCCGGAGCTTTTCAGGCCGGAGACCGCGGTTTCGATCTCATCGGCCTGGTTGAACCAGGTCTTGATCTCGACCCCGGCCAGTTGCGGGTTCTTGAGGATTTGATCAATCTTGGCGGCAATCTCGCGGCTGACCGCCACGGTGTTGGCCCCGGACTCCTTTTGGATCAGCATCAGATAGGCCGGCTTGCCGTTGACCCGCCCGCGGAAATCCGGCCGCACATATTCGTAATCCACATTGGCGATGTCGCTCAAACGAATATTATTTCGGATTTGCAGGTCCCGGATTTCGTTCAGATTGTTGAATTCGCCCTTGACCCGGACCGCGTAATTCTTTTGATTATGCTTGATCTCGCCGATGCTGAAATTGAGGTTGTTGGCGGCCAGTTTCCCGTAGACCTCGAGCGCGCTCACCCCGAACGAGTCCATCAGATCCTGGTTCAACTCGATCTTGACCCGCTTTTCCTCCATCCCGAAAAACTGCACATCCGCCACCCCGTCCACCGTCTTGAGCGGACGCACGATGAACTGGTCGAGCAGATCGCTGTAATGGAGGTCCACATTCTCGGGCACGCCGATCGAGGCAAAGATGATCGGGAGCTGGTCGGTGTCGAACTTGAAGGCCAGGATCGGCGGCAGGTCCGCGGGGAGTTCGTCCTTGATCGCGTCAATCCGCTCCTTGACCTCGATCACCAGGTAATCGGTTTTGGCCTTGTCGTTGAGCTGCACCCCGATCTCCGCGCTCCCCTGGCGGCAGTGGGTGTCAAGCTTCTCGATCCCGTGCATGGTCGAGATCGCTTCCTCGATCTTCTTTGCCACCGTCTCGCAGGCCTCGGACGGACTCGCCTCCGGATAGTTCACGATGATGTTGACAAACGGGGCGTCCATCTTGGGCAGGAACTCGAGCGGGATCTTGTAGATCGCGACCAGTCCGAGCAAGAGGGTGGAAAGATAAACCATGAAGGTCGCGATGGGATACTTGATGGATACCTCGGTGATCTTCACCTAATTCCCCTTGAAGACCGCCTTTACCCGGTCGCCGACCTGGTCGAAGATCAGATAGGTCGAGGGGATCAGGGTGAGGGTGAGGAAGGTGGAGGACCCGATCCCGCCCATCACGGCCAGGGCCATGGGGATTCGAAGTTCGTAGCCCTGCCCGATCGGGAGCGCCATCGGGATCATGCCGATGATGGTGTTGAGGCTGGTGGCCAGGTTGGGCCGGAGCCGGAACTGGGAGGCCTGCACGATCGCGGCATGGCGGTCCAGCCCCTGGCTGCGGAGTTCGTCAATGGTGGAGACGGTGAGGATGGCGTTATTGACCGAGTTTCCGATCATCATGATGATGCCGATCAGGCTGAAGACATTGATGGTGGTTCCGGTGATGAGGAACAGGATGGTCAATCCCACCAGCGAGTAAAAGGCGCCGAACATGATCACAAAGGGATGAAGCAGGCTGCCGAACTGGGCGGCCATCGCGATATAAACCAGGAACACGGCTAAAAACATGGCCAGATAAAGACTGCTGATGCTCTTTTTCATTTCCTCGTTCTGGCCGGTGATCCGGTAAAAGACCCCGCGCGGGAACTTGACGGTGGAGAGCTTGGCGCCGATCCGGTTCACGGCTACGCCCAGGCTGATCCCGTCCAGGTTGGCCGTGATCAAGGCCACCCGGCTGCCGGACACCCGGGTGATGGCGCCGGGACCCCGGCTCGGCTCGATCTTCGCCAGCGCGCTGAGCGGGATCGGGTCCGCGCCGGTGACCGGGACGGTGAGGTTACCGAGGTCCTGGAGGTTCGCCCGCTGATCCTCCTGGACCTCGACGATCATCTCCACCTGGCGGTCCTGCTCACGGTAGTGGGTGGCCAGGGTGCCTTTGACCTTCTTCTCGAGCATCTCCGCGATCGAGCTCGAGCTCAGGCCGTAATGCGAGGCCCGCTCGCGGTCAATCTCGATGGCGATCTCGGGGTTGGATTCCTTGACCGAGCTGCTCAGGTCCGCCAGTCCCTTAACCCCGCTCAGGTTGTCCATCACCAGCGTGCCCGCCTGTCGCAAATCCTCCAGGTTGTAGCCGACCACTTCCAGTTCGATCGGGTTTTTGTAACTCAGGAGTTGGGGCTTGGAAAAAGTATAGGTCAGGTTGACCTGGCTCCGAAGCATCTCGCGCATCCGGGCCATCATCTGGTTGTCGGTGAAATTCCGTTTGTTGAGAGTTTCGAGCCCGACAATCATTTCGCCCAGGTTCTCGCTCTGCTGGGTATCGAGGAACCCGGAACCGGCGCTGGTCCCGACCGTGCTGAAGATATTATCAATCTTGTCCGCGCCCGGCACCTGTTTGATCCGGTCCTCGATCTTCTCGGCGCGGCGGCTGGTTTCCAGGATTGGGGTCCCGACCGGGAGCGAGAAATGGATCCGGAACTCGTTCTGGTCCACATCCGGGACCAACTCGAAGCCGCAGAATAAGAATCCGAACGCGGCCAGGGCGAGCACGATCAGGGACGACCCGAACACCTTGACCGGCCGCGCCAGGGTCCATTCCACGAAGCGCGGGAAATTGTTCCGGCTCCAGATAAAGACAAAGTCAAACCCTTTGAGGGGCTGGCGCAAAACCGCTCGGGCGACGCTCGCGAAGGCATAAATAAAGGTGCGATACCCTGCCCGGATGGACCAGAAAAACAGGATCAACCCATACTCGATCCGCCCGAACAGCTTGCCCCGGAAATCGGCATAGACCGGCCGCGGCCCGAACTGGAGGGTCAGTTTTTGTTCCACCTCGTCCGGCAGGTCCAGATCCAAATCGGCCAAATGTTTGGGCAGCCGGACCCGATCGCCCATAAAGACGCTGAGCATGGGCACCAACATCATCGCCGCAAAAATACTCGCGAGCATGCTGATGGTCACGGTCCAGGCCAGGTCTCCGAACACCTGCCGGAACAGGCCCTCCACGAACAGGATCGGGAAGAACACGATGAAGTTGGTAAGGGTGCTCGAGAAAATGGGCCCGGCCAGTTCGTCGGTGGCCTTGATCGCGCTCTGCCGCAGGTCATGGGTCTTGGCGCGGTGCCGCAAAATATTTTCCAATACCACAATCGAGTTGTCCACCACATTGCCGATGCCCATGGCCAGCCCGGCCAGGCTCATCACATTGAAACTGATGCCCATGAAATACATCAGGGTGAAGGTGGCGATGATGGAGGTCGGGATGGCCAGCCCGATGATCCAGGTGCTCGGGATGTTCCGCAAAAACAGATAGAGCATGAACACGCAGATGATCGCGCTCCAGAGCGCGGCTTGGATCACCCCGTAGATCGAGTCGCGGATAAAGGCGCTCTGGTCCGAGATGGTGATCATCTCCATGTCGTTGACCAGCTTGGCCTTGGGTTGGTAGGTCTCGAACGGCCGCACATAAAAGAACAGATAGATCCACCAGTTCACAAACCGTTTGAGCTTCTCGAGCGGCGAATTGACCTTGCCCAACTCCTTCCGGCTTTGCAGGTCCAGGCTCAGGTTATTCTTGATCTTGTCCAGCGCGGCGCTGACTTCGCCCGCCACCCGCACGATATTGGCGTCGCCTTCCTTGTAAATCGAAACCTTGACGCATTCCTTCTGATTCAGGCGGACGATCTCTTTCCTTTGCTTGTGCCGGATCCGGACCTGGGCGATCTCGCCCAGCCGGATCGGGACCGAGACCTGCACCTGCTGACCCGAGCTGGGCGCGCCCGAGAGTATGCTGCCCAGTCCGGCCAGCGAGCCAAGGCCGCCCAGCATGGAAAGTCCGCCGCTCAGGTTCATCCCGCCGATGGACGGCATCGCCAAAGTCTGTCCGGCCAGGCCTCCGCCCTCGGAGGTGATGATGATGCCGCGGATGTCGTCCAGGCTCTTGAACTCGTTCAAGGCCCGCACCGAAAGTTCCTCGCCCGCCTCGGTCAGCGTGCCGCCCGCCAGATTGATGTTCTCGCGTTTGAGCCGGTCCACCACCGTGTCCGGGGTCAGGTTGTATCGCTTCAGTTTCCCCTCGTCCAGCTCAATCACAACCTCGTCCTCGTAACCGCCCTCCACCTTGACCGCGGCCACCCCGTCCAGCCGCTCCAGTTCCCGCTGCACTTCCGTCTCCACCACATAACGCAATTCCGAGAGTTCCTCTTTGCCCGCCACCCCGATGGTGATGATCGGATCGGAATTCGGGTCATAGCGGAGCAGGATCGGTTTTTTTACATCCTCCGGAAAAAATCCCTCGAGCAGTTGGAGCTTTTCCCGGATGTCCATCAGCGCCACATCCATGTCCACGCCCCAGCGGAACTCGACATACACCTCGCTCATGCCCGGCCGCGAGACCGAACTGAGCTTGGTCACATTATTGATGATCCCGACCGCCTGCTCGATCGGCTTGGTCACCAGGTTTTCAACTTCCTCCGGCGCCGCATGGGGATACTCGGTCCGGATGGTCACCTTGGGATAGGTGATGTTGGGGAGCAGGTTGAACGGGATCCGCATCGAGGCGACCACCCCGATGATCAGGATCCCGAGCGAGATCATGCTAACGGCAATCGGCCGTTTGATGCTGAGACTGGCTAAACTCACTTCGAATCCTTATGACCCGGAACCACCGTCATGCCCGGCGACGGCTCCGGCGCCGCCGGCGGTTTCACATCCTTTCCCTTTTCCGGCGCGTTCGCGATCTTGACCTGGCTCTTGTCGCTCAGGGCTTCCATCCCCGCGGTGACCACCTGTTCCTTTTCCGAGAGCCCTTTGGACACTTCCAGGAAATCCTCGTCCTCCAGGCCCACCTCGACCTGCCGCAGCTCCACCCGGTCGCCCTTGATCACCCACACCTCGGCCGGCTCTTCGCGCGCGAGCGCCTTTTTCGGGATCACCATCACATTGGGCCGGAGCGAGGTGATGATCTTGAGCCGGACGAACATCCCGGGCTTGGCCCCGGCCGGCGGGTTCGTGATCTTTACCTCGGCCTGGGCGGTGCCGGTGCTCGCATCCACCTGCGCCCCGATCACCGAAATCTCGCCCCGGTGCGGAAAGCCGCTGGTGCCCCCGTCAAGCGCGTCAATCCGGATGGCGACCTCCTGACCCGGTTTCAGTTTCTCCAGCGCCGACTCGGTCACGGAGATGCTCACCTTGTATTCATCCAGCCGCGCGACCGTGAACGCCTTTTCCATCCCGCCCATGAACTTGTGCGGCTCGCATAATTTTTCCACCACGCTCCCGGCGATGGGCGAGCGCAACTCGGTGTTGTCCATCTTCATCTTGTAAAGCTGGTAGTTGCTCTCCGCGTCCCGAAAGCTGCGCTCCATTTCCTTGAACTCCTGCTCGCTGACCAT
>CAIUDS010000373.1 GCA_903897985.1 uncultured delta proteobacterium | reverse complement strand
GTTTCTGCAGGGAAAATCAAAAGAACTGTTTCCCTCCTGGCTGTTCTTTATCCCATGTATCACCATCCTGGTGGCCTTGATCACCACTTTTTCCCGGACCGGATGGATTACCCTCGCCATGGGCATCCTGGGTTTGTCCATTCTGAGAAAACGAAGATATGTCGCCGTGATCGTGGTCGCGGCGATGATTTTGGTTTTCTATAGCTTGCGCGGCCCGGTGGAGCAAAGGATCAGAATGACCTTCCAGAAGACGGAGGAATCACCGCTGCCGGTGGACCTGGGCGGGAGGGACCAGATTTGGAAAACAGCCATCAAGCGGATCGGCTTCCGCAATCTCTTGGGGGTCGGCTATTCCAATTTCTCGCAAGTCCTGATGGGAACCACCACTCACAATCAATACCTCGCGCTGCTGGGAGAAACCGGCCTGCCCGGGCTTATGGCTTTTTTATTCCTGCTTTACCGGATGTTCAAAGGTAATATCTATCTGGCCCGGAACCATCCCCTGCCGTTCTACCGGGAATGCGCGATCGGATCCCTGACCGCGCTAATCATACTTCCCGTGGTCTCCATGGCCGGGGAATATTTTTACATGCCCACGGCAATGGTGATCTTGCTCTCTTTCTATGCGACTTCTTACATCGCCTATCGGAGAGCAAAACAAACATCCGCGCCAAACCATCCCGAATATTCGGGGCCTCCTCTGCTGATTACCACCGGCGACCTCCGAAACGCAAAATAAGCCTTGCCCGCCGGGCTTTGTAATTTATTTGGATCCGGCACCGGCTAATTCAGCCCCGGTCCGCCATCCGCGGCATGCTTGAGCATCAACCCGACTTGACCACCTCAACCGCGGCCTCGCGGGATTGCGGGAAGGCCGCCCCGGCGGTTGAAAGGATTCCTTGACAATTCCCCGCGGCTTTGCTAAGTTTGAGGCATCAATTCCTCGGAGGGGGATTATGCAGGAGTTTACGGTAACTTTTCATTTTCTGGACTGGTTCTGGACCGTTGCCTACATCTTGCTGATGGTCGGATGCGGCGTCCTCTTTTACAACCTGGGCAAACGGAGCGAGTCGGACTTTTTCCTGGCCGGCAGAGGCCTGCCCTGGTGGCTGCCAGCGACCTCCGTCTATGCCACCCACACCGCGACCGACACCCCGATGTGGATCGGCGGCATCATCTATAAGCAGGGCCTGCGCGGCCTCTGGTACACCTTCTTCTCGCTCTGGTGCGCGATCAGTTCGTTCGTCTCGACGCGCATCTTCCGCCGCTCGCTCGCCATGAGCATGGCCGAGTGGCAGGGGCTGCGCTATTCCGGGCTGGGGAGCGAACTGCTCCGGGGCTGGCTCGCGGGCTGGCAGGTGTTCATGAACATGTTCGTGCTCGGCTGGGTCGGGATGGCCATGGGCAAGGTCTGCCACCTCACCTTCGGATGGCCCGAATACTACGGCCTGGTCATCTTCTCCGCCATCTGCGCCGTGTATGTGCTCTCCGCCGGATACTGGGGCGTGATCATGACCGACTTCCAGCAGGGTGTGATCGCGTTCCTGGTCATCGCCATCGTCTCGATCTGGGCGCTCATGTACGCGGGCGGACCGCACGAGGTGGTCAGCAAAATCCATATGATGGGCCAGTCATGGCGCCTGAACCCGTTCGCGTTCACCGGCTGGACTTCCGGCGATTTCCCTAAGCTCTGGTTCCTGACTATGCTGGTCATGGCCGCGGTGGGCGGCCTGGGCATGGGCAACTTCATTGACTGGTATCCGGAGGCCCAGCGCATCCAGAGCTCGAAGACCGTGCGCGAAGCGGCCTACGCCATCTGGGGCGGCGGCGCGCTCTCGATTTTCCGCAACGCCTTCTGGGCCGTGTCCATCCTGGCCTTTTTCACCATGTTTTCCTGGGCCGGGGCGTTGTACCTGAACTCCGACATCAAGCCCCTGACCGCCGTCGTCTACGCC
>CAIUDS010000372.1 GCA_903897985.1 uncultured delta proteobacterium | reverse complement strand
GCCTTGCCGCCCTCGGTGATGATGCCGTTTATGCGGGCGTGGCCGGTGAGCCGGGCGCGCAGCGAATTGACGCTGTTAAAAGTCTGGATCGCGGCTTCCAGCGCATTGATCCCTTTTTCCGGGGAGGCCGCGGAGTGCGCGGCTTTGCCCAGAAAGATCAGTTCCACCTCCACCAGCGCCAGCGACAACTTGTAAATCTCGGCGCGGTCCGCGGGATGGATCAGGATCGCGAAATCAAGATGATTAAAAATCCCGGCCCGGTCCATGATGATCTTTCCGCCCCCGCGTTCTTCCGCGGGGCATCCGATCACTTCCACCGATCCCGCCAGGTCCGGAAAAGCCTTGCGCAAAATAATCCCGGCGCCCATGCTCGCGACCCCGATCAGATTATGTCCGCAGGCATGTCCCAGTTGGGCCAGGGCATCCATCTCGGAGAGGAACCCGATGGCCGGATGCGCCGAACGGCTGCGGGAATAAGCGCGGAAAGCGGTATCCAGTCCCGCGAGGCCCTTTTGCACCTGGAACCCGTTATCCCTCAGACGCCGGGTCAGGAGTCCGGAGGCGTGAAATTCATGAAAGCTTAACTCCGGGTGGTCATGGATGTCCAGGGCCAGCCGAAAAAGCGCATCCCCTTCTTCCGCCAGAATTTTTTCCAGGCGCGACCTTATTTTATTCCACTCCACGGTTCCCTCTAGCTTATGCAATCTCCGGCTCTCCATCAAGCCCATGGCCCGATCCCGACGCGGCTTTGACAGTCGGTCCCTAATCCATATAATAAACCATTATGATGAAGGAACGAAAACAAATTCGAGTTCCACTTCCCTTGAGCGTGAAATACAAGTTTGAAGGGCAGGACCAGTTTTCGAGCGGCACGATTGAGGACTTGAGCTGGGGCGGGGTTTTTTTGCGGACCAACCCGCCTGCGGCCCAGGGCACGCGGATGGTGATCGAGTTTGATATCCCGGGGGAAAATGTGCATTTGGATGTCTGGGGCACGGTGGTGCGGGTCCGGGAAAAAGAGGCGGGAAAGCCCTCGGGCGTGGGCATCCAACTTGACGAGCTCGATCAGGAAACCAGGGGCCACATTCAAAGCCTGGTTGACTACTGGGTTCGGTATCTAGTCGGCAAAATGAAGAAATGAGCGAGACCCCGCGGCCGCGTTATGCGCAGGTGGCCCCGGCGCTCCCGGTGGAAGGGGTTTTTGATTACGAGGTCCCGCCTGAACTTGCGCAAGCGGTGGCCATCGGCAAACGGGTGCTCATTCCGTTCCGGACCCGGAAAATCACCGGATATGTGCTCGAGTTGAAAGCTCAGCCGGAACTCGATCCCGCCAAGATCAAACCGATCCTGCAAGTGCTTGACCAGGAGCCGCTGTTCCTGCCCGAGCAACTCGCCCTGTTCCGGTTCTGCGCGGATTATTACCAGACCCCGCTGGGACTGGTGCTTAAAACCGCGCTCCCGCCCGGCATCAACATCTCCTCCCAAAAGCTGGTCCGGATCACGGAATTGGGCTCGGAAAGAAAATCCCGGCTGGCCGAGCCGATGAAGTCGCTGCTGGACCTGCTCGATCAATTCGAAGAACTGCCGGTCACTAGGCTGGAATCGCTGCTGGAAGCGCCGGTCCCGGATTCGATGCTCAAGGGCCTGGCGCGCAAGGGCCTGGTTGAAATCATCGAGGAGGTGGAAGCGCCGCGGATCAAGCCCAAGGAGGAACTGGCGGTGCGGCTGAAAAAAACTCCCCGTCAGGACCAGGAAATTGAATTGGCCAAACGCGCGCGCGAGCAATACCGGTTCCTGCTTACCCTGAAAAAGGGGGGCGTGTTCCTGATCCACGAACTGCGCGACCAGTTCAAGAACCCGCTGGCCCTGGCGCGGGGCCTGGAGAAGCGGGGCCTGGCCCGGATCGAGAAAATGAGGATCGAGCGAAAACCTTTTGCGCTGGAATTGATGCCCATTCAGAAGCCGGATTCGCTAAGTCCGGCGCAGAAGTCCGCGCTCGCGGCGCTCGAGCGCTCGATGGTGGAGAACCGGCCGGAAACTTTTTTGCTGGAGGGGGTGACCGGCAGCGGCAAGACCGAGGTTTATATCCAGGCGGCGCAGATGGTTTTGAAGCGGGGGAAAACGGCTTTGATCCTGGTGCCGGAAATCGCGCTCACGCCCCAGTTCCTCCACCGCTTCCGCTCGCGCTTCGAGCAGGAAAAAATCGCCGTGCTCCACAGCGGGCTCTCTCCCGCGGAAAGGTTTGACCAGTGGTGGCAGGTCCGGCGGGGCGAGGCGGCCCTGGTGATCGGCGCGCGCTCCGCGATTTTCGCGCCGGTCAAGAATTTAGGCGTGATCGTGGTTGACGAGGAGCAGGATGGCGCGTACAAGCAGGATCACGGGGTCCATTACCAGGCCCGGGACCTGGCGGTCTGGAGAGGCCGGAAGGAAAACGCCCTCGTCATCCTGGGCTCGGCCACGCCCTCGCTGGAAAGCGCTTTTAATGCCGAGCAGGGCAAATATAAATTTCTGGAACTGCCCGAGCGGATTGACTCGAGGCCCCTGCCCGAAGTTCGCCTGGTTGACCTGCGCGAGCGGAGGTCCGACGCTCGGGAAAAAACCGAGCCGGTCCCGAAAGCGCTCGAGCGGAGGCCGGAGCGGCAGCTTCCGGCCGGAGAAATTATTTCGGACGCGCTTAAGCAGGCTTTATTGGAAAATTTCCGGCGAGGCAACCAGTCCATAATTTTCCTGAACCGGAGAGGGTTTGCGCCGAGCCTGATCTGCCTGGATTGCGGACATCAATTCCTCTGTCCGAACTGCTCGGTTTCCTATACCTGGCACCAGCAGCGGACCTCGCAGGAACTTTCCCCCCTCTATGGCGCGCCGCCCACGGATTCCTATCTGCTCTGCCATTACTGCGGAAGCCACCAGCCCGCGCCGAAGTATTGTCCCAATTGCCTTTCCGCCAAGGTGCGTGACTTCGGGGTCGGGACCGAGCGGCTGGAGCAGGAACTGAAAGTCATTCTTCCCCAGGCGCATATCGCGCGGATGGACCGCGACACCATGTCCAGCCGGCGCGCATATTTCGAGCTGATCAGCCGGATGGAGTTCCGCGAGATTGATGTCCTGGTGGGAACGCAGATGGTTGCCAAAGGCCATGACCTGCCCGGGGTGACCCTGGTGGGCGTGGTTTTGGCCGACCAGTCCCTCAACATTCCCGATTTCCGCAGCAGCGAGCACACCTTCCAGATCATCACCCAGGTCGCCGGCCGCTCCGGCCGCGGCGACTGGCCGGGCCTGGTCATCATCCAGACCTTCAACCCGGAGCATTACGCCATCAAACACGCGCTCAAACACGACTACCGCGGGTTTTACCAAGAGGAGACGGCGCTGAGAAAAGCCTTCGGCTATCCGCCCTATTCCCGGATCGCGCTGCTCCGGCTCTCGGGCGCCAAGCTGGAAACCGCGCGCAAGTCTTCGCAACTGATGGGAATGATCAGCCGGAAACTCAAGGCTCAAAAGGACTTCAAGGAGATTCGCATCCTGGGCCCGGCGGCCGCGCCGATCTTCCGGCTGCGGGCCCGGTTCAGATTCCAGGAACTGGTCTTCTCTCCCAACCCCTCGCTTTTGGGCAGATTTACGAGGGCCCTCACAGAAAAGTTCAATGCGGAAAATTCCGGTTCGGCCGGGCTCCGGCTCGAGCTGGACCGCGATCCCGTGTCTTTGCTTTGACCGGGGATCGGGTATTATAATTTTTGAGATGCGGAAAAAACTTTGGCGGTTCGTGAAAATCGGGCTTTTGGTTATCGCCGCGGCCTTGGTGATTTTTTCCGACTGGAAAGAGCGGCGCCAAAAGCTGCGCCTGCTCCCGACCCAGGCGGAACTCGAGTCGGTCCTGCCCGGAAGCCTGGTCAAGGACCGCCGGGAGAAACCGATCCCCTACTATCCCGGCAAAGTTCAGGCGGAGGGCAAGACCAAATTGGCCGCGGCCCTGCTTACGGCCGAGCTTCCGCCCCGGGTCCAGGGTTTTACCGACCAGATCAACATTTTGTTTTCTCTTGACGAAGACGGCAATATTTTGAAACTGCGCGTAATCAGCCAACGGGAAACCCCGTATTATTTCCGGCTGGTCCGGTCCGCGGGTTTTCTTGACAAAATCAGCGGCGGCAATTACCGCGGGCTCTCCGAGATCAAAGTCGTGAGCGGCGCGTCCATCAGCTCGCAGGCGATCCGAGACGACCTCAAGACCTCGTCCGCGCTGGCCATGAAGGAAATTTTCCATCAGCAGGTTTCCGAAACGGAAGCGGTCTCGCTCGCGGCTGTTTATTTGCAGCCCCGGTTCATAGTCCTGGCCGTGGTTTTGCTGCTGGGCTTGTGCGCGCGCTTTTTCAAATCCAGCCCGCTCCGCTGGCTGGTCTTCGCCGCGAGCGTCGCCGGGATCGGCATCTGGCTCAAGACCCCGTTTTCGCTGCCGCACATTTTCCAGTTGCTTACGCTGCGGGTCCCGCTCGGCTCCAACCCCTACCTGGTGATGCTGGGCGGATTTGTGATCCTGACCACAATTATTTCCGGGCCGCTCTGGTGCGCTTATCTCTGCCCCTACGCGGCGCTCCAAGAATTTCTCGGCCGGCTGGGTAAAGAATATCGCTGGCATCCTTCCCCGCAAATGCTCAAAAGCGGCCGCGAGTTACGCTGGCTGATCCTGTTCGCAACGGTGCTATTGTATTTCGGGCTGGGCATCCGGTCCGGGTCCGAAATCGAGCCCTTCTTCCATCTCTTCTCCGCGGGTTGGACCGGCATCGGATTAACCTTGGTCGGGGTCACCCTGGTCGGAAGTTTTTTCGTGCCCCGTTTCTGGTGCCGGTTCTTCTGCCCCACCGGCGCCTGCTTGATTTTGCTATCCAGCCATCGAAAATTCTTCCGCCAGATCGAGAAAGGGATAAAATCCAGTGAGATTGATTAGACCGTTATCGCTAATCTACCAAGAGCTAAATATCATTCCACAACTATCAAATAATATTTTCTTTTGCCCGTTCTGATCAAAATAATCTGTCCCTTATGAAGGTCGTTAATTCCAACCAAGTAATTCTGATCTTGCAACCTTTGATTGTTTAGATAAACCGCTCCCTCATTTATCTTCCGCCTCGCTTCCGACTTGCTGGGAAAGGCTCCTGCGCGGATCAATAAATCAACTATGCCAACTCCTCTATTTAATTCTTCTTTGCTCAACTTGTAACTAGGGGCTTGTTCAGATGCGATGTACCTACCTTCATTTTCAGTCAAGACGACCACTTTTCCGCTAAACAGCCAATCACTGGCTTTTTGAGCTAATTTAGCCGCATCTTCTCCATGAGCCATTTTTGTCGCTTCAAATGCTAATTTTTTTTGGGCCTCCCGTTTCTCCGGCGTCTTTGCCACCAGCGCGCCCAACTCCTCGATCTCCGGCAGCGGGAGCAGGGTGAAATATTTCAGGTATTTGACCGCGTCCCGGTCATCGGTCTGGATGAAATATTGATAGAACTGGTAAGGCGTGGTCTTTTTCGAGTCGAGCCAGATGGCGCCCTGCTCGGTCTTTCCGAATTTGGCGCCGCTGGCCGTGGTCACGAGCGGAAAGGTCAGGCCGAAGGACTGCTTGCCGCCGAGGGACCGGATCAGTTCAATGCCCGCGGTGATGTTTCCCCATTGGTCCGAGCCACCCACCTGGAGCCGGCAGTCATAGGCGCGGTTAAGGTTATGGAAATCGTAGGCCTGCAAAAGCTGGTAACAAAACTCGGTGAAGCTGATCCCTTCCTCGCTCGCCATCCGGACCCGCACCGATTCCCGGGCGATCATCTCGCCCAGGCGGAAATGCTTGCCGATGTCGCGGAGGAAATCAATGAAATTGAGTTTTTGCAGCCAGTCGCCGTTGTTGACCATGATCAGTTCGGCGCCCTTCCCGCCCATAGCCAGGAAATGTTCGAGTTGGGCCTTGATGCCCTGCATGTTCTTTGCGAGTTCATCCTTGGAAAGCAGTTGGCGCTCGTGCATCTTGCCGGAAGGGTCTCCGATCATGCCGGTGCCGCCGCCCACCACCCCGATCGGCCGGTGCCCGGCGCGCGCCAGATGGACCATGCCCATGATCACGAGCAGGTTCCCGATATGGAGGCTGTCCGCGGTGGGATCAAAGCCCGCGTAGAACACCAGCCGCTCCGAGTCCAGAATTTTTCCCAGACCCGGATCGGTCACCTGGTAAATAAATTCCCGTCGAGCCAGTTCCTCAAATACTCCCATCCCGAACCTCCATCCGCAAGATAATATCACCCTCCGGCCTGAGCTTCAAATTCCCGGATTTTTTGCAATTTGCCGCGCCTGAAGTTATAATGGATATTGATGAAGGTTAAATGCGAGGCCTGCGGCGCGGAATATGAAAATCCGGTGAGCCAGATCTGCGATAATTGCGGGTTCCGCATGAGCCGGACCATGACCAAGAAGGGCGAGGAAAAATCTAAATATGTGACCTGTCCGGCCTGCGGCAGCCGCAACAAGCCGGAGGTCAGGATCTGTTTCAACTGCGGGAACCTGATCCGATCCGCCAAGCTCTGATTGAAAAATTGAAGCTGGAACGGCTTATCTTTTATTCTCTTTTCTGCTGCGTGCTCTTCGCCGGCCTGAGCCTGATCCTAAGCCCCCAAATTCATGTCGCGCATAAACTCGGCCTGTCCCTGGGGCTGGCCCTGGTCTTTGCCTACCGCCACTATGGCCTCCGGGTCAGCCGGTGGTTTTTCAACGCGCTGGCGATCATCGGCCTGGCCGGATCGCTCATCTATGGCATCTGGTTCGCGGAGTTCCCGATCCAGGCCGCGTTTTATTTCCTGGGATATTTGATCCTGATCCGGATGTTCGAACTGGAAACCACGCGCGACTATAAATTCGCGCTGATCCTGAGCCTGTTCGAAATCTCCGCGGGCAGTCTGATGATGGTGCAACTGAGATACCTGTTCATTTTCGCCGGCTGGCTGTTTTCCGCGCTGTTCAGCCTCACCCTGATCACTATTTCCGATCCCGGCTCGCTGCGCAAGCCCTTGCCTTCCGCGAACCGGCTGCTCAGCCTGCTCGGCAGCGCCGGCCTTTTCTGCATGATCATGGGATTCCTTTTGTTCTTCCTCCTGCCCCGGGTGGGAATCAGTCTGGTCAATTTCCACATCGCCGGATACCGGGCCTGGACCGGATACTCGAGCGAAATCCACCTGGGCGAGGTGAGCGAGTTGCTGCAAAATTCGGCGCCGGTCCTGCGCGGCCGCCTGCTGGGAAAGGAAGGCCCGATCCCGGGGTTGAAATGGCGGATGCGGGCGGTGGACCACTATGAAAACAACATCTGGGAGGATCGCTCGAGCAGCAAAGGCAGTTTCCCCATTTCTTATAACCAGCCGGTGACCATTGACCTGCGCCCTCCCGCGGGAGAGAAATTGCCGCAGGAAATCTATCTGGAGCCGGACCTGGGCGTGGACCTGCCTGCGGTGGGATGGCCCTATGCCTATATGCTCCCGTTCATGTTCAAAAGCTTCTCGTGTTCCGTCAATGACTACTGCTCGCTCCCGTTTGCCTCCACCGAAAGGATTCACTACCTGGCCTATTCGGCGCTGCCGCAATATTCGGAGCCGGAGCTGGAACAGGCTTTTTCGCGCCTGCCCGAGTATGCCAAGGAAAAAAAGCGTCTGCGCTCTTCCGACCTGCTGCAATTGCCCAAAGGTTCGGAGCCGGTATGCGAACTGGCGCGGGAAGTCGTGGGCCGGGAACCGGACCCGCGCAAAAAGTTGTCGCTGCTCCGGAAATTTTTTCAGGATAAATTCAAATATTCCCTGACCGACCTGCCCACGGGCGAGCGACCGCTGGAGGAATTCCTGCTCCGGTCCCGGCGGGGCAATTGCGAATACTTCGCCAGCGCCGGGGTCTTGATGCTCAGATGTTTGGGCATCCCGTCGCGCATGGCCTTGGGTTTTATCGGCGGCGAATGGAACCCCTATCAGAACTATTACCTGGTCCGGCAGAGCGACGCGCACGCCTGGGCGGAAATCTATCTGCCCGGACACGGGTTCCTCGAATTCGACCCGACCCCGGCCGGCGCCCGGCCACTGCTCCGGGGCAGTTCCTGGCTCTGGAGGCTCTTGGACCCGGTGATATTCCGCTGGAACCGCTGGATCGTGGAATACTCGGTCTCGGACCAGCTCCGGGGATGGCGCCGGATGGAGGCGGAAAGCTACCGGCTTCGATACAACCTGAGATTGTCCCTACCCAGCCTCCGGCTCTGGCTCAAAGGCAAGCCCTCTCTGGCCATAATCATCGTGTTCCTGGGAGCGGCTGGAATCCTGCTCAGTTTTTGGCTCAGCCCTTCGAGGAGGAAAGAGCGGACCCGGCTCGGCAAACTCGGGCCGGAGCAAAGGCGGGCGGTCAAGCTCTACTTGCGGATGTTTCGGATTCTACGGAAGCAGGGCTTTACCCGAACTCCCTCGACCACTGGATTGGAAATTGCGGCGCAGTCTTTTTTTCGCGCGGAAATCAGAAACCGGATTCGTCGGATTACCCAACTCTATTATGAAATTCGGTTCGGGCGGTCCGGGACTGCGGAGGCGGAGCTGAAATCAGCGGAAGCGCAACTGGAGGAACTCGAGCAATTTATTTCGGACGGCCGATGAATTTTTGAATAATCCGGACCAAGTTGTCGTAGTCAAAGGGCTTGAGCAGGTAATCATTGAACAACTCGTCACCCTGGCCGATGTTGCTTTGGGAGGTAAACGCGATCACGGGCAGATTTTTATTTTGGGGGTTGGCCCGAAGGATCTTAGTGGCCTCCAGCCCGCCCATCACCGGCATGATGATATCCATGATCACCATTTCCGGCTGCTCCTTCTCGATCAGTTCCAGCGCCTGCTTGCCGTTATGGGCAACCATGGTGTCATAGCCGCTCTTCTCCAGATAATCGCAGAGCGCCTGGACCAGGAGTTGGTTGTCATCCACAATCATGATCAGTGAACTCATGGGGCCGATTATATCACATTTTACCTTCCCGCTAAAACCCGTTTGACTCCGACCGACAGGGCGTCCTATGATGAACCGTTTCCTATAATGAACCTGACTGCTGAAGAAAAAGGAATTCTGCAAGGCGCCCAGGGAAAAGGGATGCAACTCGCGCTCTCGACCCTGGTCCGCTACGGGGAGGCCTTTGCCGCGGACCGGATGGTCGAAATCCACAGCGCCCACCTGGCCGGCAGCTTCGGCGCTTTCATTTACCGGACCTATTACGACGCGATCCGGCTGATGGTCAAGGAGGGACTGAAAGTAAAAGTTCCGGCTACCTTGAACCCGCGGCCGCTGGAAAAGATCAAGTTTCTGGACCGGATCATGATCAGCCAACAGGGGTTTTTGGAAGCAAGCCTGGCAAAATTGGGAGTCACCCCCAATTACTCCTGCGTCTGCTATGACCGCGAAAATATCCCACCGCAAGGCGCCATGCTGGCCTGGGCGGAATCGTCCGCGGTCCAGTTCGCCAATTCGGTCCTGGGCGCCCGCACCAACCGCAATTCCGTGACCATTGACCTGTGCTCCGCGGTTACCGGCAAGACCCCGCGCTTCGGATACTTGCTCGATCAAAACCGGCGGGGACAAGTGCTGGTGAAGGTCAAGGCCAAAAAAATTGATTTCCCCGCGCTCGGGTTCCTGCTCGGGAAAAAAGTCGTGAACCGCGTGCCGGTGCTCGAACATCTGGAATGCACCCGCGACGACCTCAAAAATATGGGCGCGGCCATGGCGGCCTCCGGCGCGGTGGCCCTGTTCCATATCGAAGGCGTGACGCCGGAAGCGCCGACCATGAAGGACATCTTTGACCGCGAGCCGGATGAGATCATCACCATCACCGAAGAAGAACTGGCTTCGCTCCGCTCATTTGAAAAATCGAAACCGGAGATGGTGGTGTTCGGCTGCCCGCATTTGACCATGAGCGAAGTTAAGACCCTGGGCGAATTTTACCGCGGGAAGCAAGTGAAGCTGCCCACCTACTTCTGCATGATCCCGCGGGTTCGGCAGGAGCTTGGAGGGACCGATCTGTTGCGGGACTTGGAGGCGGCCGGGGTCCGGGTTACGGCCCAGTGCCCGCTGGCGGCCTGGACCATCCGCGCGCTTGGGAGGAAAACCATCCTCACCAACTCCGGAAAGCTCTATTACTACCTTCACAAGAGCGAATACGGCGCCACCGAGGATTGCCTGAAATTCAGCGGGGTCAGCTCATGAAAGAATTACAGGGTCGAGGCATCATCTCCGGCCAGGCCACGGGCAAGGCCCTGGTGACCTCCCAGCCCCTCAACCTGACTTCCGGCCTGTCCAAACCCTGGAACCTGTTCAACCGGCTCGCCGCGGTCTATTACGACCGCCACCATGAGCTTTATAAAAAGGACCTCTACAACCGCGTCCTGGTTTTCCCCCAGACCATCGGTTCAACTTTCACCGGCATGGTCATCCTCGAAACCATCCGCCGGGGCCGAGCGCCACTGGCCATGGTGGTTCAGCAGGCCGATACGCTGCTTACTTCCGGGCTCATCCTGGCCGAGGTCTGGCTCCACAAGAAAGTGCCATTGATCGAAGTGCCTGATCCTCAGCTTTTTAATTTGATCAAGACCAATGATCTGGTTGAAGTCAACGGCGACACGGGCGCCATCAGGATCATCGGCTGATCTTCCTCGCGCTCTTATCATCCTATCATCTTTATCTTGATAAGTTCCCCGCCTGGTGTTAAATTACTTAAGCAATTTTGGGAAAGAAGGTTGGCCGATGATTGATCTTAAATTGATCCTGCAAAATCCGGAGGAAGTCGAGAAAAAACTTTCGCTACGGAGGGAAACCTACGACCTGAGCGGCATTCAGGAACTGGCCAAGAAGCGGAGCCAACTCCAGGTCCAGGGCGATCAGTTGCGGTCCGAGCGCAACCGGCTATCGAAGGAAGTTGGCAACCTGATGCGGCAGGGCAAGAAGGACGAGGCGGGAACGATAAAATCAGAGGCCGCGAAGATCCCGGCGCGGCTGGAGGAATTGGAAAAGGAACAGACCCAGGTTGAGGCCGGGCTCAGGGAACAACTGCTTCGGATCCCCAACCTGCCGGACGCGAGCGTGCCGGTCGGGACCAGCGAGGCGGACAACCGGGTGGAGCGCGTGATCGGCAATCCCCGCAGCTTTGACTTCAAGGTCAAAGACCATGTCGAGCTGGGCGAGTTGCTGGGGATCATTGATTTCGAGGCCGCGGCCCGGATCGCCGGGGCTAGGTTCAGCCTGCTCAAGGGAGACGGCTCGCGCCTCGAGCGCGCGCTGATAAATTTCATGCTGGACCTGCACACCGGTGAGCACGGTTACACTGAAATCCTGCCGCCGTTCATGGGCAGCGCGGAAACCTTCACGGCCTCGGGCCATCTGCCCAAGTTCGAGCAGGACTTGTTCAAGGTGGAGCCGTTCGGGTTCTACCTGGCGCCGACCGCGGAAGTGCCGCTGACCAATATGTATCGCGGCCAGATTCTCGCGGAGGAGGACCTGCCGAAAAAGCTCTGCGCTTATACGCCCTGCTTCCGGAGCGAGGCCGGGTCCTACGGCAAAGACGTCCGGGGCCTGATCCGGCTACACCTGTTTGACAAGGTCGAGCTGTATAAATTCACGCGGCCGGAGCAATCGTTCGCGGAGCTGGAAAGCCTGGTCAAGGACGCGGGAAAAGTTTTGGACTTGCTGGGCCTGCCCTTTCGGGTGGTTTCCTTATGCACGGCCGACCTGGGGTTTGCTTCCGCGAAAACTTATGACCTCGAAGTGTGGCTGCCGGGACAGAACGCATACCGCGAAATTTCAAGCTGCTCGAACTGCACGGACTTCCAGGCCCGGCGCGCCTCGATCCGGTTCAAGAAAGCCGGGTCCAAAGGGACCGAACTGGTCCATACCCTGAACGGCTCGGGCCTGGCCGTGGGCCGGACCATGGTGGCGATCCTGGAGAATTTTCAGGAAGAGGATGGGACGGTGAAATTGCCGGAGGTGCTGTGGAAATATATGGGAAAGAAAGAGATCAAGGTTAAAGGGTAAAAATGGAACTTAAAGAACTCATCGAGAAAAGGATTGCGGACAAAAAAATTCTGGTGGAGATGGCGGGAGAAAAGGGACAGATCCCGGTGTTGGCGGCTGTGGGCAAGGGCTTGGCCGAGGCGTGGGAAAATTCGATGCTGGCGCTTTATGGCTTTGGCGCGGAAATCCGGACCGAGTATGACCGGAAGGACAAGGCGGGCAATTACGAGGATCCGCCGAGCCGGGATTGCAGCATGAGAATGGTGGTGGAGGACCCGTTTAGCGATCCCATGATCCACCGGGCGTTTCCGGGCGGGCTGGAGGATTTGGAGGAATACCGGATGGAGGTTGTGGAAGGGATCAAGGATAAATGGATTCGGGACCCGAAAAACCCGGACGATAAAAGATGGGAATACACCTACCACGAGCGGCTGTTCGCGTATAAGAAAAATCCGGACGAGCGCGGCTTGGACCAGATCCAGGCGGTGGCGGACAAGCTGGCCGAGGTGCCGCACACCCGGCGGGCGCAGGCGGTCACCTGGCAGGTTTGGATGGACCCGGAGATCGAGCACCCGCCTTGTTTGCAGAGCCTCTGGTTCCGGCTGATGCCCCTCGAGAAAGATCACTACCGGCTCAACCTTAACCAGCG
>CAIUDS010000371.1 GCA_903897985.1 uncultured delta proteobacterium | reverse complement strand
GATGTGTAATTATTATGCAAACGCGACCATCCAGAACAACACCTTCACCAACAATTCTGCCGAGAGTGACGGTGGGGGCATGTTTATTCGGTCCGGCAGTCCAGTTATCCAGAACAATACCTTGCTCAGTAATTCTGCTCCCGAAGGCGGTGGGATATACATTTATTCTGCAACCCCGATCATCCGCAGCAACATTGTGGTGAACAACACGGGTAGTGTGGTGGGGGGTGGGATTTCCCTATATTTTGGGACGCCCATGGTGGATTACAACGATGTGTGGGGCAACATCGGTGGGTCATTATTTCAACCTGGCCCTGGAAGATGTGATCGCCAAGAAGAAGAAAAAGCTCGGCCTGGATTAAGATGGGGGAAGACCGGAAAGAATTTGAGCAAAAGGGCGAGCTTGCCCGGCAGCTGCATCACCCGGAGGAGGAGGTCCGCCGGCAGGCCATTGAGGAGCTCCATCGCCGGGCGGGCGCGGAAAACCTGGCGCTTTTGAGCGAGGGCCTTGGCGACCTGAGCTGGCGGGTGCGAAAAACCGCGGTGAATGTGATTGTCAATTACCCCGATTACAAGTCCGCCATCACCATCCTGATCAACGCCCTCTACGACGCCGAGAATGTCGGCCGGCGCACCAGCGCCATCGAGGCCCTGGTCCGGATCGGCGAAAAAACCGTTGCCGACCTGGTCGAGGCCTGCCAGACCTATGACCCGGATGTGCGAAAATTCGTGCTGGACATCCTGGGTGAAATCGGGAGCAAGCGGGCGCTGCCCTTGCTGCTCAAAATCATCGAAGACCAGGACGAGAATGTGAGGCTGGCCGCGGTGGAGGCCCTGGGCAAGATCGGCGGCCCCGAGGCGCGCGAGAAATTACTGGAACTGGTTAACTCCGGCAACGACTTGATCATCCGCTTCAGCGCGTTGCATCTCCTGGGAAAATCAGGCTCCGCCCTCCCCGCGGAAATGATCGAGCGGCTGCTCCAAGAACGGATGTTCCGGCGCGCGGTTTTTGAAGTGCTGGGCGAAAGCCCCACCAAGGAAAGCGTGGATTTCCTGCTCCCGGGGCTCACCGATCCCGCCAAGAGCGCCCGCCAGGCCGCGATCCATTCCCTGGCCCGGATTTACGAGCTGGATCAGTCCGGCGCTTTGCAGGAGCGGATCGCCGCGGGGGTGCAGGGAACGCTCAACGATCAGAACCTGGGGCTGGTGCGGGAGTTCCTCGAGGGAAACCATATCAGCACCCGGCGGGACGCGCTCAAACTGATTTCCCTGATCGAAAATGACCAGATCCTTCATTACCTGTTCGGACTCAGCCAGGACGATTCCTTTTCCGATGACCTGGCCTTGATCCTGGAGCGGATCAGCCAGCGCCGGTCCGATTTGCTCAAGAAGGAGCTCAAGAAGGAGTCGGAGGAAGTCCGGGAGACGGTCCGGCGGCTGCTGCAGGAAGAGAAAGGCCTTTTATCTTTTGCCGATGAAAGCAAACTCCAGCTGGGGGACTCGGATTTCGAGCAGGTCCGGGACCGGATCAGCCTCAGCTACGGCATCTATTTCGACCTGGAAATGAAATACCTGGCCGAGCGCAGAATCCTCCAGCGCATGAACAAAATCGGACTGCGCAAGTTTTCCGATTACCTGGCCCGGCTCGAAAACGCCGCCACCGGACAAGAAGAACTTTATGCGCTGGCCCAACTCCTGGTCAACAACGAAACCTATTTCTTCCGCGAGGATTTCCAGCTCAAAACCTTTGCTCAGGAAATCATGCCGGAGTTGATTGAAGCCGCGGTCACGGAAGGCCGGAGCACGCTCAAGGTCTGGAGCGCCGGCTGCTCGAGCGGGGAGGAAGCCTATACCCTGGCCATGCTCATCTGCGAGCGCAACGACCTCGGGAGCCTGGGCGTGGAAATTTACGGCACGGACCTGGACGAGGAAATGATTGGCCGGGCTCAACGGGGCCTTTACGGGTCCAGCTCGTTCCGGGTGATCTCGGAATATTTTTCCAAGAAATATTTCATCCCGCGCGGGCGCAAGTATCAGCTCTCGGACGCGGTCAGGGGCATGGTCAAGTTCAACTGCGCCAACCTGCTCAGCTTCGGCAGCTCCCGCGAGCTCCAGAACCTGGACGCGATTTTCTGCCGCAATGTGCTGATCTATTTCAGCCTGGAGGCCAAACAGGCCTTGGTGGAAAAATTTCATCAAGCCCTGCGGCCGGGCGGGTTCCTCCTGCTCGGCCATTCCGAGAGTCTGCTCAACCTGTCCACCGCGTTCCGGGTGCGGCATTTCAAACACGACCTGGTTCATCAAAAGCCGACGCTCAAGGAGCGGGAGTGGAAGAAGAACTGATCCGGGTGCTGGTGGTGGACGACTCGGCCTACAACCGCCGGGTGGTCGGCGATATTATTGACCAGTCCGGATTCGCCCGGGTGGTCGGGATCGCCCGGGACGGCGAGAAAGGCCTGAAAAAAGTTTTTGACCTTCATCCGGACTTGGTCATCCTGGACCTGGAAATGCCCCACATGGACGGATTCACTTTCCTCCGCATCCTGATGAAAAGCCTGCCCACCCCCGTGGTGGTGGTCAGCTCGCTCGCCGAGGAGCGCAATGTGTTCAAGGCGCTCGAGTTGGGGGCGCTGGATTTCGTGGCCAAACCGGACAGCAAGCTTTCCGTGGTGGAGGGTTTCCAGGCCGAGCTGCTCCAGAAGCTCCTGATAACCCGCCATATCCGCATGCGCAACATCCAGCGCCGGATCAGCTCGCAGGCCGCGCAGGCCGGGGCTGCCCCGGTGGTGAAGCCGGGGGAGGAGCGGGTCAAGATGGACCTGATCGCGATCGGGGCCTCGACCGGCGGGCCCAGCGCCATCCAGAGCATCATCTCCCGACTGCCCCCGGACCTGGGCGCCGGGATCGCCATCAGCCAGCACATGCCCGCGGGGTTCACCAAGGCGTTTGCCGAGCGGTTGGATCGGATCAGCAAGCTCAAGGTGAAAGAAGCCGAAGCAGGCGATATTATGGAGAAGGGCAAGGCCTTGCTTTCCCCCGGGGGAAAGAATTTGATCCTGGCCAAGCATGGGAGTAAAGTGGTGGCGGAACTCGAGGACCGGACCGACCATGACCGCTATGTCCCGAGCGTGGACAAGCTCTTCAAGAGCGCGGCCCGAGTCTATGGTCATCGCGCTTTGGCCGTGGTCCTCACCGGCATGGGCTCGGACGGCAAGGAAGGCATTCTGGCGGTCAAGGCCCTGGGCGGATATGTGATCGCGGAATCGGAAAAGACCAGCATCGTGTTCGGGATGCCGCGCGAGGCGATCTCCACCCAAAAAGTGGACCGGGTGGCGAACCTCGAGGAGATCGCGGGAGAAATCTTGAAATTCTGCTGATTCGGAAGCAAATAAACATGGCGGACGAAAAAGAAGATAAATTGAAGACGCTGCAAAAGCTGGCCAAGAGCGCGGAAGCCGAGGAAATCCTGCAGATGGTCAACCGGGGGATGGAGTTCACCAAGGAGATCCTGGGCGAGAATGAGCGGCAGCGGTTCCGGGTGGTCCAGTTGCAGGAGGAAATCCAGGAACTGGGGCAATTTTCGGAGCGCAAGCAATTGCACTTGCGCCTGAAAGAGGAGTTGCGGAGACTGGAACTGGAGAAATCGCGGCTGCTCGGGGAATACCAGAAGGTGGAGGACCAGAACAATGAATACGCGCTACGCTATGTCGAGGTGGAGGAGGAGAATAATAACCTGGCCAATCTGTATGTCTGCTCTTACCAGCTCCATTCGACCCTGGACTTCGAGGAGGTCGTCCAGATCATTATGGAGATCATTATCAACTTGATCGGGGCCGAAGAGTTCGGAATCCTCCTCCTCGACGAAAAGACCCTGATGCTCGTGCCCGCGGCCATGGAAGGAATCTCGCTC
>CAIUDS010000370.1 GCA_903897985.1 uncultured delta proteobacterium | reverse complement strand
CGTCTGCTTCCTGGTCCGCGCGGCAAGGTTCGCGCCCTGATAGTTGCGCCTACGCGAGAACTGGCAGAACAGATCCACGTATCGATCGGAGAACTGGGACGCAACACACACCTGAGGAGCTGCACGATCTACGGCGGCGTGGGTGTGAACCCCCAGATCCAGAAACTACGCGTCGGCGTCGATATCGTCGTCGCCTGTCCCGGCCGGTTACTCGATCACCTTAACCAGAAGACGATCAACCTTGCGAACCTGGAAGTCCTCGTCCTCGACGAGGCGGACCGGATGTTCGATATGGGCTTCCTGCCCGATGTCCGGCGTATCATCAAACAATTGCCGCTAAAGCGCCAGACGCTGATGTTCTCCGCCACCATGCCCGATGATATCCGAAAACTGACGGACGAAGTGCTGCATGATCCGGTCACAGTAAAGGTCGGCCATACGGGTCCGGCAAACACCGTGTCCCATGCCCTTTACCCGGTTGAGCAGCATCTGAAAACCGGACTCCTCATGGAGCTCCTGAAGCGCACCGATACGGAATCCATCCTGATCTTCACACGCACAAAACACCGGGCCAAACGCATCGGACAACAGCTTGAGAAGGCAGGGTACAAAGCTGCCGCGCTCCAGGGGAACCTCTCGCAGAACAAGCGCCAGAAAGCGCTCGACGGTTTCCGCAACGGCTCCTACCAGATTCTGGTGGCTACCGATATCGCGGCCCGGGGCATTGATGTTTTGAGTATATCCCATGTCATCAACTATGATATCCCGGATACGACGGATGCTTACATACACCGCATCGGCCGGACCGGCCGCGTCGCAAAGACCGGCGACGCCTTCACCTTCGTCAGCCGTGAGGACGAGCCCCTGGTCAAGGGCATCGAGCGTGTGCTCGGCAAAAAGATCGAGCGTCGCATACTGAAGGATTTCGATTACAAGAAGTCGGCGCCGTCACGGGACGCCGAATTCACGCGACCTCCGCGCGAGCCGCAGCCCCGCCGGACACAGCAGAAACCGGCGCAGACCGGCGCACGCACGGATGCCAGCGCCCGGCCCAAGACACCCAGGTCACGAAAAAATGCACGAAAAAAGTGGGTCAGGTATTGAAATATCAGTTTTTTTCTGCGGCATAAACCCCCTTCATTATCTCTGATTATTGTAATTTGGTTATTGATTATTGGCGTTTATCTGGAGCTTGGTTATTGGTGTTTGGTTATTTATTTTGTGATCAGGTCTACTTGACATGGTGTAGCATAAGTGTTACACTTATCCTTTAAAGGAGGATATTATGCCAACGAAGAATGCAAGAGTGAACGTTGTTTTGGAAAAACCACTCTATCTGGTGGTGGAAGCATTTGCCAAAAATCAAGGGGTATCTAAGTCTATGATAGTAAGGGATTTGATAAGAGAAGCAATCGAACTTCGTGAAGACCTTGCCCTTGCAAAATTTGCCGGGATGAGAGATATGACGCTTGATACAAAAAAAGCGATAGACCATAAAGACGTATGGGGTTAGCGTGGGATATAAGCTTAGATACCACCCGTCCGTCAAGAGCGAGGACCTTCCAAAACTGGACAGGGCAATAGCTGCAAGAATCAGGAAAGCAATCGAGACAAGGCTTCTTGCGGCGCCCCAGGAGTATGGAGAGCCTCTCCGGCGAACGCTGAAGGGTTACTGGAAACTCCGTGTGGGTGACTATCGTGTCGTGTTCAGGGTAAAAGGTAAAGATATTTTCGTTCTTGGTATTATTCACAGAAAAGAAGTTTATGAAATAGTTGAAAAGAACAGATCTTAAGGGCGATGTGGAAAAATGGGACCAGGTCTTGACAGTCTGTTGCCCAAACACATTTTTCGCCGGAACACTGTTTCATTCGTGCTTCCGCTCCGCGCGGCTTCATCCCGCCCATAGTTGATATAAAAATCGAGGTTCCGGCCGGGCCGGCGCAAATGATAGATGTCAAGGTCGCCGACGCCGGCGTAACGGTCGGTGGCGTAATACAGGTCCAGGCCGTCCAGACTGAGGAAAGGGGTATGCTCGTTCCGGTTGCTGTTGACAAAATCCAGCGCATAAGGGGTTCCCCACGGAGTGACGGTTGCTCCGTTTTGCACCGAGGCCCGGGTGGAGAACCATAAATTCTGAGTGGTATCCCCGCCCTCGGTGGCCCGATTGGAAACGAAGGCCACCTCGAGCTGGTCCCCGGTCAGGCTCGGGTAAAGATCGCTGATATTGCTGATATTGCCAGGATTATTAAGCTCGTAGATCCTTTCCGGCTCAGCAAAAAGCTCGGAAGTTGACGCGCGGGAAGTTCTCCAGATATCCCATCCGAAGCTAGTGCACCGGTCGGAGGCAAAATACAGGGTTAAGCCGTCTGGACTGATCCAGGGGCTGACTTCTCCATTCCGCTTGTCGGTGGGCCCGCAGCTGATTTGGGTGTGAATTTCATTAAGGGGAACCACGCTCGAAAAGGGCTGATCCCATGCGGAACGAGAGGCGTAATAAATTTTGTAGGTCTTTTTGCTATAAGTGCTGTCATCAGCCAAGCGATGGAAATACAAGCGCAGGCCGTCCTGGGACAGACTGGGCCCGCCATCATTATAGGTCGTATTGATCAGGGCCGGAAGGAGCGTGGGAGTGCCAAAGGGGTCATCAACGGAGTTGCGGGTGGCGACATAAATATCGGTGTAGGAGCCATTATAGGAACTGAAAAAGATTTCCCGGCCGTCCTGCCTCAGGCTGGGGCTATAATCTATGATCCCGGTCCGATTTATGGTGGATACTTTTTCCCACAGCCGCTTGACCGGGGTCGCGGTTTCGCCGCCATAGAGCGTGGCGTCGCCCGAGAGCACCTCGAAGATGACCGGCACGCCGCTGCGGGGTGTGCCGTCCGAGTCCTTGACCGCCACCGCAATTTTCGCGGTCTTGCCCACCTTGACCGTGGTCACCCCGCTCAAGGGCTGGACCAGATCCAGGTATGCGGGCGCGCCGGTGAAGTGGGCGGTATTGCCGCTCAATAGTTCGCCGAGCACGGCGAGGTCATGGTCGGCGACCGCGCCGTTTCCATCCAGGTCATGGGTCTCGTCGCTGGGCGGATAGATGTCGGCGTAGCCGGATTTATCCGTACCGCCGGAGGCGAGCAAAAGGGTCAAGGCGCTTAAATCGGTCGCCCCGAACTGGAGATCGCCATCCGCGTCCCCGAAAAAGCCGCCCTGCCAGGCGTTGGGCAGGGTCTTCAGTTTCACGAGCCACGGCTCGGCGAAATGCGGGTCGGTCGAGTTGAAATATTCATGGACATTGACCAGGCCGTCCCCGTCCGGGTCGGTGGTCGAGCTCGGGAGCAGGCTTCCGTCCGCGGGGTCCTCCGGGTTCAGGTCGTGCCGCCATTCCCAGTTGTCCGGCATCAGGTCTCCGTCCAGGTCGTCGGTTACCGAGAAGACCCGGACTTGGTCGGGGAAACTCCAGACCTCCTCATAGTCCGCCACGCTCAGGCTGAACACATAGTATCCGGGCTTGTCATCCAAGAAGCAGGGCGTCGCCGTGGTATCGCCGGAGAGGACTGCGGCGCTTCCGGACGGTTTGGAAATCAGGGCCCACTCGTAGCGGGTGATGGTGTCGCCAACATCCGGGTCATAGCTGCCCGAGCCGTCCAGGCAGACCGGGTTGGAATCGCGGGAATCTCCCAGGGTATCTCCACCCGCCACCGCGACCGGCAAGTGGTTGTCCTCGACATTAACGCTGATTTCGATCTGAGGGGTCTGGACGCTGTCGGCGAGGCCGTCATTGGTCCGCAGGCTGAATACATAGCGGCCTACAATTTCAGCCGTGAAAACCGGACGGGAGGGGTCGCTCAAATCCACCGTGCCGCCCGCGAGCGGCGAATGGGTCCAGACATAATTGAACGGGTCTCCGTCCGGATCATAACTCGCGGACCCGTCAATGGTCACGGCGTGGCCTACGATGCCCTCCGCGGTGGACCCGGCGATGACCGCCACCGGCGGATGATTGGTCACGGTGACGGTTACCGGAGCGGTACCCACGGAAAAGCCGTCATCGGCCTGCACTTCAAAAATGTAATTCCCGGCGAAATTATTACGAGGATGGAACATGACCTGCTCCGCGGTGTTGCCGGGCGAGAGGTCAACCGTGGCCCCGGAGAGCTGGGTCCACTGGTAGCTGACGGTGTCGCCCTCCTGATCGTTGGTGAGCGAGGCCGACAAATCGAACCAGGGGGTCTGGCGGGTGCCGCTCGAGGGAGTGGCGATTGCCGAGGCCACGGGCGCGTGGTTGATCACGCTCACGCGCACGGTATCGGAATCCGTGAGCGGGTCGTCGGAAACCTGGACCTCAAAAACATAATCGCCCACATAACCCGGATCGGGCATGAAATTCGTGGCCGCCACCGTATCCGATGGCATCAGCGTGACCGCCGGACCCAGCAACCGGGTCCAGGAATAAGTCAAAGCATCCCCGTCCGGGTCCGAACTTGTCGCGGCGGAAAGCGCAAAGCCCGGCGTGTGCCGGGTGCCGCTCGGAGGCGTGGCAATCGCCCTTGCCACCGGCGGATGGTTTTCCACGGTCACCTTCAGGATGGTGGTCCCGTCCAACACCCCGTCGGAGACCTCCAGCGTGAAGAGATAGTCGCCGAGGTATCCCGGGACCGGGTAAAATTTCGCATCCCTGGAATTAAGGTCCGAGTCCCAGGTCACCGCGGGCCCGCCGGTCTGCGCCCATGCATAAGATGTGAGCGGGTCGCCGTCCGGATCAAAACTCGCGGCGCCGGAAAGGGCGAACGAAATCGTGTTCCGGTTTCCCGTCGCGGGAACCGAAGCGGCCCTTGCCACGGGCGCGTGGTTTTCGACATTGATCACCACCGAGGCGGTATCGCTGAGGAGTCCGTCGGAGACCTGGAGCAGGAATCCATAGTCGCCGTCAACCGCGGGCTTGAAAGACCATTCTTCCGCGCTGGTGGCTCCGGCCAGGACTTCGGGTCCCTGCGTCTGGGTCCAGGAATAGGTTATCTCATCCACATCCGGGTCGGAACTGAGCGCGCCGGACAAGGTGAACAAAGGGGTATTCAGGTTTCCCAGCGGCGGGATCGCGGTTGCCACGGCCTCGGGAGCGTTATTGGTCACGGTTATGCGCGCGGTATCGCCGCTGCTCAGGTTGATCCCGTCAAACACCGTCAATTCAAAAAGGTAATCTCCGGCATAATCCATTCGAGGATGGAAGCGCACGATCCCGGCGGTGGCGCCCGGCAACAGGGTGACCGTATTGCCCTCCAACTGCGTCCAAAAATAGGTCAGGGTTTCCAATTCCGGGTCGTAGCTTCCGGCGCCGTCCAGCTTAAAAGTCGCATGCCGGTTTCCGCTCCGCGGACTCGCGGTCAAGACCGCGACCGGCGGATAGTCGCCGGCTTTCATCCAGACCGTGTCGGCGTTGCTCAAGGTGGTTCCGTCGGAGACTTTCAATTGGAACACAAACTCGCCGTTATGGCCGGGAGGCGACGAGAAAAAGGGCTGCTCCGCGGTGCTGGAGGGAAGGAGTTCAACCGCGACCCCGGAAAGCTGGGTCCAGTAATAATAGAGCGGCTCGCTGTCCGGGTCGGAACTGTTGGCCCCGGACAGGTTGAAGGTGGCCTCGACCGGGCCTTGCTGGGGATTCACCTCCGCCACCGCGGTCGGCTTGTGGTTGGCATTGGCCGCGCCCGCGACCTTGAAATAGCGGTCATACACCGCGGGGGCGGAGCCGTTGTTTTGGGCGGAAATTTTATGAAACCCCGGATGGGCGTTATAGAGGACATTGGCCACGATGGTGTAGCTGGTGGCGGAATTATAGGTTTTGGAAACCACCCTAATGTTGCCGTCCGGGAAAGCAAACACGGTGTTGGGCTGGAAATTGATTCCGGTCAGGGTCAGGGTTTGAGCCGGGGTTCTGGGGGTGGCCGTATTCGGCTGGCAATCGAATATCACCGGCTGTCCTGTCTGGTATTTTATGCCATTGAGCAATCTGCGCATGAGCGAGCCTTCGGCATAGAAGGACAGGACGGTGCGGTCGAGGTGCTCGAGGCCGAAGGAGGAGAAAATCACGCCATAACCGGAGGCCGGCGCATACTGGGTCATCACGGTCTTGGCCAGGTCATTGGTGAACACGGTCAAGGCTTGCGCCGAGGTGGTCAGACCGATATTTCTGGGGACCAGCGGGAAATAATTTACGGAGAACAATTTTCTCGTTTGCAAGTTGGTCTGCGAGCGGGTGGTGTGGCTGATCGGGTTCTGGCTCAGGCCGTGAATGGACATGACCGCATAATTATTATCCTGCCAGGCGCTGACCCCGAGATAGGAGTGTGCGAAATCCGCGGCCTCCGGGGTCGGGTTGAGCAGGAGGTAGGCGCTGGAGAGGATCAGTTTGCCGCCGCCGTCAAGATAGTTTTTGAGCAGGCTCACCTCCGCCGAACTGAGCGGATGGTCAGTCACCGGCCCGCAGATCCAGATCACGGCCTGATGGTTCTGGAGCAGATCCAGACCGGGCAGACCCTGGCGGGATACCTCCCATCTGGTCCAACTGTAAGTCCCATAGGCATAATTCAAATTGTTCAGGCCGTCAAAGATGACATCCTCCGACCGCAGCCCCCCGTCATCGTCAACCACCAGCACCGCGGGCCGGCCGATGGTGATGGGGAGGTATTGGACCCAACTATAAGCGCTCCCATTGGCCCGGGCGGTCAGCTTGATCACCGCGGCAACCTCATCCGCGGCCCCGATGGAACCGACTTTGACCCGCAAGGGGATCTGGTTGTAGGCGCTGTCACCCGGGGCCAGGTCCGGGTAAGAGGAGACCACGGTGGAACCCATTTGGAGATAGGGGCTGGTGGTTCCGGCCTGCAAGGTCACCCCCAAGGCCGGCGTGCCGGTGTTCATGAGCCGAACCTTTAATTGCAATTCCTCGTTCGCCTCCGGAAAAGAATCGCCGTCGCCTTTGCCCGCGATCGGATCAAAACCGGTCTCCCGGAGCCAGAGCGCGGAAGCGCTGCTCGTGGTCTGAAACTGGTTGAACTTTATTTCCACCTGGCTCCCCGCCGTGGTCCCTGCAAGAGTCCGGACCCGCACGCCGGAAGGGAAGCAATTATAGGAATAATTATTGGGCAGGGTGGATGACGAAAAATCGCCGCCGGTTTGAAAGCTGTCCTGGCCGTCGCCCAGGTCAATTCCCTTGTCCAGCTCAAAAAGCGCATCCGCCTGTTCCAGCGCAACCGTCGGGTGCATATATTTGTGGTCCCGGGTGCAGCCGGTTTCCGTGGGAGCCGTGTCCGCATTCTGATGGGAGGATGCCGATTCGATATGCCAGATGAAAAGTCCGGAGGCCGGCAATTTTTCGTCATAGCCGGTTTTCTCCTGGTGCGAGAGCAGAAAATATTCCCGGCTGTCCGGTCCAAAGGGAATTTTCACCGCGACCGGCTGAGCCTCGAGCGGCGCAAGGGTAAGCGTGGTGTCCGCGTTCACCACCGTGGGGCTGACCCAGCCCAGCAGGGCGCGGTGGAAAACGGAGATTTCCGTGGGCTGACTGGCGGAACCGCCGAGGCCGCCGTAGGCGCCGTAGGCCATCAGGTCATACCGGCCGATCCCGGGTCGGATATTGGTGCTGTCATTGGTCTTGTACCAGCTATAGAGGTCCATCATTCCTAATTGATGCCCGTATTCATGGGCAAAAAATCCCAGGTCCCGTAGGCGCGGGTTCGGATTGGGAGTTCCTTGCTCCGGGAACATGGAAAAGTATTCGATTTTGACATGGTCGAAAAAAAGCGGCTGCGCGCCGGCCAGGCTGAGCGGGTCGGTGAAAACTTGCTCGCCCTGCCCTTGGTGAATGATGATCAGAGAATCCACCCAGCCGTCATGGTTGTTGTCGTAAAGGCTGAAGTCCACCCCCTGCTTTTCCGCCAGCTGGATCGCCTCTTCCGCGAGCCGGTGAAGGTTGGCGGGGTAATCGGTGGCATCCCGGTTTTCCCCGTAATAGTCACGGGGATGGCCGAGTTGAACCCAGTCCACTACATCTCCGACCAGGTCCAGTTGGTTATAGGACACCGCGCGGTAATAGGTCCGCATCGAGTTGCCGGTGTCGCTGAACAGCAGGTTCGAGAAATCAGCCGCGGAGAAAGCCGGGGTGGTGTCCGAGTAATTGGCCAGGATCACCAGCACCCGGTT
>CAIUDS010000369.1 GCA_903897985.1 uncultured delta proteobacterium | reverse complement strand
CCCCTATTTGGTCTTGCTCCTGCCGGGGTTTGCCGAGCCGGCAAAGTTGCCTCTGCCGCTGGTGGGCTCTTACCCCGCCGTTTCACCCTTACCCCTCGACAAGCTCGGGGCGGTTTGTTTTCTGTGGCGCTTTCCCGCGATTACCCGCGCTGGCCGTTAGCCAGCGGCTTGCCCATGGAGCCCGGACTTTCCTCGCCCTTCAACTAGCTCAGGGCGCGACCGCCTGTCTCGCCTGGCGTCTATCCCATAGTATAACATTTCTTGGGCTCCAGGCAAGGCCAGGAAGTAAGTTGATTTTCCCGGGTTCTTGTGTTAAGTATCTAGCCGATGAAGTTGTTCATGGTAAAAGTTCCCGCCCGCATCAACATCCTGGGCAACCCGAGCGACGCCAATGAGGGCGCGCATCAGACCATCAGCGCCGCGATCAACCTCTGGGCGGAAGCCAAGGTCGAGCCTCACGACCGGATCGTGATCGAGCATGGCGCGAAGAAGCCGGGGCGCAAACTCGAGCGGCTCGAACTGGACCCGGTCCCGGACCCGCAAATATCTTACGGCACGGAATTCGATCTGTTCCTGGCCAGCCTCAAAATGCTCCTGCAACACAGTCCCGAGCTGCGCGAGAAGATCAAGGGCCGAGGCCTCAAGATTTCCTATTCCACCGAAATCCCGCGCCAGAGCGGGATGGGCGGGTCCACCCTGCTCGCCCAACTCGGCCTGCTCAGCCTGGTCCATTTTTACCGGCTGGACCGGAGAAAACACAACCTCTATTTCCTGGCCGAGCTTACCCAGCGGATCGAGGAACTCGAGTTGGGCATTACCTGCGGGTTCGCGGACCGCTATGTGCCGCTCTTGGGCGACCTGGCCTATATTGACTACCGGCAGAAGCTGTTCCACCTGCCGCTCAAGGAGGAGCCCTATTGCGCCTATGAAAAAATGGGCGAGTATTGCGAGTATCCGAACCTGGTGGTGGTCTATTCCGGGATCGAGCACCACAGCGGCGATGTGCACAAGGTGATGCGCGGCAAATATCTGGAAGAATACCAGGGGCGCACGGGCGAATACGAGACCGGGCCGCATATGGTTCGGGTGATGAAGCTGATCGGCGACACCGCCTGGAAGGGAAAGATGGCGCTTTTGGAATCGGACTGGAAAACCTTCGGGGAACTGATGAACGAGAACCACCGGCTGGTGAACGAGATGATGAAATATTGCGGGTTCGACGCCGGCGCCGGAACGGTCAATAACCATTTGATTGACATCGGCCGGGAGTTGGGCGCGCTCGGGGCCAAGCTGACCGGCGCGGGCGGGGGCGGTTCGGTTTTCTTTCTGCTCAAGCCCAACGATGAGGAGCGGTTTATCCAGGAACTGATGCCCCGGCTCAAGGAACGCGGGCTGGAAAAGGCCCGGGTTTGGCTGCCCAGCATTGTCCGCCAGGGCGCCGTCATCATAGACCGATGACCAAAAAAGCCTCCCGCATGCAGGCGGTGATCCTGGCCGCGGGACGCGGCCGCCGGCTCGAACCGATCACGCTCACCCATTCCAAGGCCATGACCCCCATCCTGGGCGTGCCCATCGTCCAGCGCCTGATCGAAAAAATCCACGCCGCGGGCCTGAACAATTTCATCGTGGTCCGGCCCCCGGATGATCAGGGCATGGAAGCCCTGCTCAAAAACCTGAACGGCGCGGACGGGATGGAAATCAAGAGCTGCGTCCAGCCCGAGCCCAAAGGCACGGCGGACGCGCTCAGCCGCGCCGCTCACCTGATCCACTCCGATTTCATCCTGTCCTCCTGCGACAACCTCTACCCCCATGCGCATTTCTCGGCCCTGGTGCAGACCTTTCTGGAAAAAAACCCGAGCGTGGTGATGACCATTTGCAAGCTCAAGCCCGGAGACCTGGACAAGGCCGCGGGGGTCAAGCTCAAAGGCAATGAGGTGACCGAGATCAAGGAAAAACCCGGAGAAGGCTCCGGCCCGTGGGACGCCATCTCCAAGTTCCTGTTCGCGCTCGACCGCCGCGTGCTGGATTATATCTCCAAGGTCCAGGAGTCCTCCCGGCACGAGCGCGAGAGTCAGGACGCCATTCACGATTTGATTGAGAAGCTAAGGCCGGGCCGCATCCCGCTGGGAATTTTCGTCGAGCATTTCCTGCATCTGACCAGCGCGCAGGACCTGCTCAAAATCCATGAGCATTACCTGTCCGAGCACAAGCCCTTCACCCTGCACCCGGAGGCGGTGCTCGAGGAATCGGTGGAAATCCTGGAGCCGGTGATGATCGAGAAGGGCGCGGTGATCGGGGAGGGCTCGGTGATCGGGCCGATGGTGTATGTCGGCCCGGGCGCGCGGATCGGGAAAAAATCCAAGTTGCAAAGGTGCATCGTCTATCCGCGCTCGGTGGTATGCGAGCAGGCGTGCGTGGAAGCGGAAGTGATTTTGGGCAAATAGATCGGACCGATCAGACCGATCGGTCTGATCAGTCCGATCCCTCCAATTCCCTGGTCCCTTTACACGCCGGATAATCGGAGCACCCCCAGAACTGTTTTCCCGCCAGCTTACCCCTCCGCACTTGGCGCAGGATCATGATCTTGCCGCAAGTCGGACATTTCGGTCCGGCCACTACCGGCTGCTCTTGATGATTACCTTCTTCTTTATACCGCCGCTCCAATTCCTGGAGCAGCCGGTCGAGCAGATAGTTGGTCTGATGGATCAGGCAGATTATGGCATTGGCAACCATTGCCGAGTCCTCGCGATCCAGCCATTGGGAATAGTAAGGCCAATCGGACTGATCGGACTGATCCGACCGATCAGTCCGATCTCTCTTCAATTCCTTCCATACCCCTCTAACCTCCAAGGCCCTTGGATCATCCTTGCCCCATTGCTTAAGCCCGCGCTGGCGCAGGAAATCTTCATAATCCAGCAGCAATTCGTCCAAGCTGGCCCTGGCCACATTGACCAGCTTCAACTCGCTCCGGCTGGAAACCGCCGACGCCCGGCTGCCCTCCGCGATGTTCTGCCGGCCGCTGCGAGCCGCCTGCACCATCTGGTCAACCGTGCGCGAGCGTTTATCAAGGAAGCGCGCGCAGAAAGAAACCGTGGCGTCATAAACCATGGTGGCCGCGCCAAAGGCGCGCAAGCCCCGGTACCCGCCGCTCGGCCGCAGCCGGCCGGGTTTGGATCCCAAATTGTTGACCATGAGTTAACTCTCCCTTATAGAAATTCTTATACTCTCAAAGTTAATTTAGAACAACCCTTTCCCACCCGATCGGTCCGATCAGTCCGATCATCCAAACAACTCCCCCTGCTTCTCCAACGGCTCCGCGAACTCCTTGATCTGCGGATAGCGATGGATGAGCATTTCCGGGGCCTGAGGCTTCTCGCCGGTGAACAGAAATTGCAATTCAAGCGCGTTGGCCACCGCCTGGCCCTTATAATGGTTGTTCGCGATCACAAACAGTTCCTTTGACTTCTTCGCGAGCTGCTTGATCCGCTCATGCCAGGGCAACAACTCGTCCCGGCTGTAAAGATAGTCATAGCGTTCCCAGGTCTCGGCATTTTCGCGGAACCAGTTCTGGGCGTTGCGGCCGTGCAGTCGGACATAGCCGATTTTGGAAGTGAGGATTTCCGTGGCGGGGATGGAGTCGCGGGAAATGGGCTGGTCAATGTTGGCGAAGGAAAGGTTATGCTCGCGGAGCCAATCGAGGAAGGCTTGATCCTGCCAGGTCGAGTGCCTAACCTCGATCACCAGATGATACTCCTTGAACTCGCGCGTGATCTTTTTCAGCTTTTCCCGGTTCTCATCGTTGCGCTTGAAGGACCAGGGGAACTGGACAAGAATGCAGGACAGCCGATCGGAATTTTTGAGCGGCTCGATTCCATGTTTCCAGGCTGTAATATCCTCCTTGCTCATCCCGGTCTGCTCGTGCGTGAACCTTTGCCAGAGCTTGGCCGAGAAGCAAAAGTCCGGGAACGGCTCCAAAAGGCCGTTCCATTTCCGGGCGTTGCGCGGATTCACCGGCGCGTAGAAACTGGAGTTGAGCTCCACCGCGTCCATCATGCCCGCGATCAAAACGAGCGGCTCGAACCCTTTGGGCTTGGGCTTGGGATACACCACCCCTTCCCAGTCCGGATACGACCAGCCGGCAATGCCGAACCTGACCCGGCTTTTCATGAGTCCAGATTAAAAGGATCCTCTGGTTTTGACAAACGCATTTTTCTCTTCTAAGTTTTTAGATACCTGGGGGTGGAAAAAATGGATAAGGAATTCAGCCAAAAACTTTTCTCGAAGGCGAAGGCGCTGGGCGCGGACCTGGTTTCGGCGTGCACGGTGGAGCAGATGCTCAAGTATCCGGGCGCGCGGGAAGAGATCGGGAAGATCGCCCCGAAGGCGAAATCGCTTTTGGTGGTCGGCATCCGGATGGTGAGTTCATCGCTGCAATGCTCGCGCGAGAACCGGCAGGCGCCGCAGTTCTCGACCAAGCTGTTGTATGAGGAGCTGGCCAGGGTGCTGTTCGGGCTGATGCGGGAGCTGGACGACTCGGGCAAGAGCGCGGTGCCGCTGCCAACCTACCTGCCGGTGCCGATGAAGGAACAGACCAAGGGCCTGATCGCGGAGCTGAGTTTGCGCCACATCGCTTATGAAGCCGGCCTAGGCTCGATCGGGAAAAACCGGCTGCTCATCTCTCCACAGTTCGGGCCGCGGGTCCGGTTCGGCGCCATCCTGACCGACGCCGAGCTCGCGTCCGGGAAGCCGGTCGCGGAAAACTTCTGCACCGATTGCGACTTGTGCGTCGAGTCCTGCCCGACCGGCGCGCTCAAGAGCGAAGGGGAGGCCGCGATTACTGCCTGCGCCAAACATCATATGCAGTATGGACTGCCCGGCCTGATCCGGTTCGGGATCAAGCTGGTCAAGGCCAAAAGCGATGACGACAAAATCGCCCTATTGCGCAGCCCGGACTTCTGGGAATTCTGGCAGAGCCTGAACATCGGCGTGTTCTATTATTGTTTCGACTGCCTGAATTCCTGCCCGATCGGGAAATAATCCGTTCGCGGTTCACGGTGAACGGTTCACGGTTAACGGAATAGCTGCAAAGCGCCGCACTCTTTCCTTGAACCGTGCGCCGTTAACCATTCACCGCATTTTATTTCCAGCTCACAAAAATCGGATTGGTGTAAAGCAGATTGGCGTTGGATAATTCCATCGGTCCCGCTCCGATCAACTGGACCCGGTAATAAACCGGGGCTCCCAGCTTGGGCGCCTCGGAATCGGTAAATTCAAAGTTGGAGTTGGTCCCCGAATAAACGACTTTTCCGTTCCTTATCAAGCGCGCTTCCTTGAGCTCCAGCGGCTGGTTGAGCGCAAATCTGATCACCGGAGGCTCGGACAATTTCACCCATTCCCCCAGCATCACCCCGCCGGGGACCGCTTTTTCCCCCACGGAAAATTCCGCCACATAACTTTCCTGGAAAATTTCCCCCATCAGCGCGACCATCCGTCCGTTTTTCATCGTCTGATAAACCTGGTCCCGGGTGTAATCCTTGAGATAGAACAAGGTGGTCCCCAGCCGGAGACCGATGGACGGCGCCTTGGGATCCGAGCAATGAAAATCCGCCTCGCCCCAGGCCCAGAGCGGGTTCTCGCGGTATCCGGCCAGGTATTCCATCAAAGCCACATCCCACACCCCGCCCGGACTGCCGGCGCTGAAGATCCCGTCCGGAATGGGCGCAATCCCGGTCAGGCGCGGAAGCTGGGCCGCCAGCATCGTGGGCGCGTCCGTGCGCGCTTCCGCGACGCCGTAGTCGGAGGGGTTGATCCAGTTCGGGTGCGCCTCAAACACCATCCCGCCGTGATCCACCACATAATTCACAAAAATATTGTAAGGCTCGGCCCCGGGGTCGGGCGAGGGCTTGGTGGTGATGTTGCGGGTAATGGGCATTTGCTCGAATACCTTGGGGTCCGTGATCCAATACACCGTGAAATGCCGGCTGTCGCCCTTGAGCAGAAGCTTGGGCGCGCGCTCGTTCCAGAAATAAGGCGCGATTTCCATGCCCGGAATGATGATCGGGTTCTGGCTCTGGCTCGCCAGCTCAACCAGGGCGCTCAGGTATTTTTCAAAGCCGGTTTTGGGGGATTCCACCCCGCCGGAATCCACGCAGACTTTTCCGTTGATGCAAAGTTTGCCCTCGCGATGGTCGGTGATGGCGAGGACCGAAACTCCCTCGTTCCGCGCCTGCTGGATCAAATCCTCGGGCGTGCGGCAGCCGTCGCTGAAAAT
>CAIUDS010000368.1 GCA_903897985.1 uncultured delta proteobacterium | reverse complement strand
CTCTCCTTCCTCTTGATGCACCCGTTTCACTTCCTGCCGCTGTTTAAGCGTCAGGGCCGCTTGGGCATGTAGTTTCATGGCTTACCTCCGCTCTTGCCCAAGCATTATATCGTATGTTAATGTCATCTGTCAATACCTTTAAACAATATAATTCTCGAAATTAACAAATTCCGAATTATCCGCGTTCATCGGCGGATCGAATGATGTTCCAAGTTCCCGAATTCCGATCCTGTCCTTCCGCCCTGGGCGGATCGACAGGACCGAATCCCGAATCCCAAATTCTCGGCGTTCATCTGTGTTCATCTGTGGATCAAATTAGGTTCGGGATTGGGGAAGGCAAAGAAGGCGAGGAGATAGAGCAAGGCGCTCAGGGCGAAGACGGAGAAGAAGCCGTAGCGGAGGGCGAGCAGGTTGGCGAGCGGGGTGGAGATGACGGAGAAGGCGCCGTTGACGGCCCAGGCCCAAGGGAGGAGGAACCCCTTGTTTTCGCCCAGCGAGGAGAGCCCGAGCGGGAAGAAATGTCCCATGGCAAAGGAGATGGGCAGGACCAGGATGACGACAACGAGACCCTTGAGCCCGAGGGGCAGGTCAATGGCGAGGTTCAGGACCTTGGGCAGGAACAGCATATAGAGGATGAGCATGACGATGATGATGGCAATGGGTGTGCGCAGGCCGGCGCGGGGGCGGTTCAGGTGTCGGCTGGAGAACCAGGACCCGATTCCGGAGCAGATGAGCATGGCGGTGAGGACCAGGGCGAAAGAGGCGGTGTAGTCATTGAGGAAAAAGCTGAACCAGTTGATGAGCGCGATCTCGATGAAGAGGAACGCCAATCCGAGGCCGGCGAAGTAAAGGGCGGCGCGGAAGAAGAGTTTGCGCGAGGGGATGCGGCGCCGGCGCAGGAGCGGGAGCAGGAGGATAAGCAGGGCGAAGACCAGGGCCTGGCCGAGCACGATCAAATTGATGATGTTGCCGATTTCCTCCTGCGGAATGATCGAGAGCCGCGCGAAAATTTGCCGGATATTTTTAAGCCGGAGCGCGGAGAAAAAGTTGGGCATGTCCAAAGTGGAAGGGGCAAGGTCAAAAAAAGCAACTTTGTCGCTCCCTTTATGTAATAGATCGAGCATGTCCATCATAAGCGAATCATGGGCCTGTTCGGAAGTGGACTCGCTCTCGTCGGTGAAGGAGACCGCGGGCAAATCGTTCCAGATTTCCACCTTCTTCGGATCAATGCCCGGGTAATAGGAGGTGTCAAAGGACCGGTCGTAACAAAATTTTTTCAGTTGTTCGATCTGCGCCTGGTCAAAGGGCTGGCGCGAAACGAGGAACTGGGCGGTCCAGGCCGAGCGATAGACCATGATGTTTTGCGCGGGGTCGGAGACGCCGGACTTGAGGAGCGCGGCGCGGATGGTCTCGAACATCTTGAGCGCGTAGATGGAGAACTCGCTGATCGGGATCTGGACCGAGACGACCCCGCCCGGCTCCAGCGCGGCCAGATATGATTCGAGCGCCTCGACGGTAAAAAAGAAGACGCCGTTGGCATTCTGGAAGAGCAGGTCGGAGGAGAGGTCAATGAGATCGAATTTTTCGGAGTTCCCGGCCAGGAACGAAAACGGCGACGAGCTGGTGAATTTAAGCACGGGGTTGGAGAACAAATCAGCCGCCGCGGGATCGGCTTTGATCAAGGCAAAGACCTGCTCGTCCGGCTCGAGCGCGACCAAACGCGAGGGCTCGAAAGAAAGCGTCTCCGCCACGCGGAAGCCGCCCGCGGTGCCAATGAGGAGCACCTTGGGCCTGGGCTTCAACCGGTAAGGGAACGAATCCAACGCGCCGGCGAGGTAGGAGAAGTCTTGTGGTTTTTGCTTCATCAGCGAAAGGATGCGGCCGCCGTCCTTGTAAATCCCATAGGACCGCGGCGCGGCGCCGGAATTGAGGCTGGCGTAGTTATTGGACAGGTCAATGCCGTCGAACTCGGAGATGTTGTCGAGCACGATATAGTATCCGGCCGGAGAAAACTTTTCTTTGACCACCCGGTTGTCCGAGATGTTCAGGCTGGAATAGATCGGCTTGAAATAAGGGAATTTGCCGAACCGGTTCTTCAGGGCCACGGTTTCCATCGCGGCCAGAGCGGCGATGATGAGAACGATCGCGAGGACCGATTTGGTTTTGGACCAGCGGCGATAATAAATGGTCACGCTCAGGAGCGCGGGCAGGAACAGGAGGGGCAGGATGGCGGCGAGCAGGTAAAAGGGATGGACCACGAACATGAGGCCGAGGACCAGGAGGGAGCCGAAGGCGGAGCCGAGCAGGTTGCAGGCATAGACCTGCGAAATCCGGCTGGAGAAGGCCACGAAGTTAAGCCCGAAAAAAAGACCGGCCAGAAAAAAAACCGGGGTCAGCTCGAGATAGAACTTGAAAATATTGAGGAGCTGGCTTTTCCAGAGGACCTCGTGCTGGAGCTCGAGCGGGTTGAAATGGTTGCCGGAGATAAGGAACATTCCGAGCAGGGTTGCGGCGAAGAGCAGGACCGGGATGAGGAACAGGAACGGCTGCCGGAAGCGGCGGAAGAAATTTTCAAAGAGGGAGAGGAGGACTCCGCTGAGGGACAGGCCGACCATGACGATGGAGATGATAAGGTAGCCGTATTCGGAGCCGGTGGTGATGGCGAAGTAACGGGAGAGGGCGGTCTCGAAGGCGATGAGGAAGCTGGAGACGAGGAACAGACTGAGGAAAGCGGGACCCGGGGGCAGTCCGTTTTCAATTGCCTTCGAGGAAGCCGCGCCGGGATTTTCAGCCGTGTTCACTTCAGCCCCTGTTGAGCAAGGCCCGGCCTTGCCCGGAAAAACCGCTCACTTGGCCGGGAGTTTGTCGCCGAACGCCGTGCTTTTCAGCGGCACGAAAAACACGCCCATGTCCTTTTTGGAATGGACTTTGCCGTCCTGATCCTTGGTATAGACATAAAGGAACTGGCCGCGCTTGTAAGGCTGACCGATGGGGATGACCATTTTGCCGCCGGGCTTGAGCTGCTCGAGCAGGGGCGGCGGGACCGAGCGCGCGGCGCAGGTGACGATGATGATGTCAAAGCCGCCTTTGACCTCGGGCCAGCCGTAATATCCGTCGCCGATCTTGGTATGGACATTGGCGTAGCCCAAGGGCCCGAAGATTTTCGCGACCTGCTCGCCCAGGGGCTTGATGATCTCGATGGAATACGCCTCCTTCACCATGCGCGAGAGCAGCGCGATCTGGTAGCCGCTGCCGGTGCCGATCTCCAACACCACATCTTCCTTCTTCGGCGCGGCCAACTGGGTCATGTAAGCCTGGCCCAGGTAATCGCTCAAGGCCGAGCCATAGCCGACCGCCCAAGGCTTGGCCTGCGCCTCATAGGCCATGCCCGCCAGCGAGACATTCTGCTCGTAGTTATACATGAAATATTCGCGCGGGAGTTCCTTGAACGCCTCGAGCAGCGCCGGGTCCGCCTTGCCGAAATGCGAGTCCAGATATTTCTGCACGGTCTTGGCCGCGGTCTCTTTCCGGGCCGAGACCGCGGCGAAGGTCTTCGCGGAAATATTCACCTTCCGGCCGCTCCCGGTCATGGCCTTCTGGTACGCCTCGAAATCCCAGGCCGCGTTTGCGGCCAGCGCAAAGGCCATGAACAAAACCATCACCGCCAAAACTTTTTTTCTCATCCCTGCACCCTTCCCGCGCGCAAAGTTATTGCGCTCTACTTTGAACAAATTTCTCGATTAGTCAAGCATTTTGCGGATCAGGATTTCATCGAAGCCGGGCTTGACCAGGGTGTTGAGGACCGCGATTTCGGTGAAACCGTTTTTGCGGTAAAACTCGCGGCCGCGGTTATTGAAGCTGGAGACCAGGGCCCAGATATTGTTCGCGGCGGGCCGGGTCTGGAGTTCCATCCAGGAGATGATTTCGCGGCCGACGCCCATGCCCTGGAACGGCTCGAAAATCCCGAGCAATTCCAGATAGGTCCCCTTGAGCCAGGGGTGTCTCACGCATACCGCGCCCACCCTCTCCCCCGAGCCCATGATGGTATAGCGCATGATGGTATAGCGGCGGAAAAGGGGATCGCTGTTCAGCAGGAATTTGGACAAGTCCTGCGCGTAGTAGCCAAGGTCGCGCCAGGGGGACATCCTGCTCAGGGTCTCCGCGATGATGAGCGCGTCGGTGGCGCCCAGCGGCTGAAGCTTGCACCTGCCCAGGGCGTATTGGTCTTCCGAAAATGGCTTTCGGACTCTCATTTTGGCTGCTTGCCGTAAATTTTATCGTAGCCATGATTGTCCCCGGGCTTGAGCTCGTAGCAATCCTTGGCCGCGAGCGCCGGCCCGGAGGTCAGGAGCTCGCTCACGGTGACGAATTCATACCCCATTTTTTTCAACGAGGGAATAAAAAGCGGGAGCGACTGGCTGGTCCCATGGCCAAGGCCGTTGGCATGAGCGATGATGATCGAGCCCGGCGAGATTTTTTTCAGGACTTCCCGGGCGATCGCGGCCGCGGTCCGGTTCTGAGCCGGGTCCGCGGTCACGATGTTCCACTGAATCGCGGGCAGGCCGATCTGGGCGAGATAGGCCAGGGCCTCCGGGCTGCAAACCCCGTAAGGGAAACGGAAGACCAGGGGCAGCTTCGGTATTTTTGCCAGTTCCGATTCTCCGGCCTTGGCCACGCAGGGTCTGGCCTGCAACTGCTCCCGGAGCAATTCATATTGCGCCTGGGTCCAGAGGATCTGGTCTTCCATCTTGATGCCCTGGTCAATGCGCAGGTCGTCGTGGGTCCAGGCGTGATTGCCCAACTCGAACAGCGGGTCCGCCATCAACTGCATGGTTTGCTCGGGATGGTCTCGCATCCATTTGCCGCTCGCAAAAAAAGTCGCCTTGATCTTATTTTGCCGCAGGTAGTTGACCACTCGATAATCGTATCCGGTTATTTCATTGGCGCGCTCGCACAGGTCAAAGGTCAAAGCCGCCACTTTTTTACCGCTTGCGGGATGGACCTGCCGGATCGAATTTTGCAACTCGGGGCTCAGCGGAGGCAGGAAATTTTTGGGCATTTGGCGCGAGGGCGGTTTGGTATTAACCGCGGTCCGGCGAATCTTTTTATCCGCGGCGGAACCCTGCAGTTCCCGGCTGGTCCAGCAGCCCGCCAGGATCGTCGAGCTGCCAAAAACGGGCTCCGGCGGATCGAGCGGGCAGAACTGCGCCTCGGAACAGGCCGCGGGATTTTGCGCCGGAACCTGCAGGGGAAGAGCGGAGAGGATCAGTATTGCCGCCCACTTTCGCACTTTATTCAATCCTCCAACTCAGTCCTTTTCGGCCAGATCCATAATCATTTGCGCCAGCTTTTCGTAATCGCCCCCGAAATGATGGCCGCCGGGAAGCATGATAGCTTTTCCGAGCTTCGGGTTCAAGCCCGGACACAGCACCCCGGTGTCGTCCGAGCCGTAAAAGCAATAGACCTTATGGCCCGCCAATTTCTCCAGTTCCGGGACCAGGGGCCGGGAGGCCGGCCGGTTGCGGCTGCTCACAAAATCCGTGAAATGGATTTCCAGGTCGGTCGAGGGGGAGGGGCCAAGCAGGGCCAGGAGCTTCATCCGGTCGAGAAAAGATTGGGGCAAACGCGCGGCCATAAAGGGCAGGACATCCGCGCCGCTGGAATATCCGATCAGGAGGAAGTAAGGCTTTTTCCAGTGCCACATATAATAATACAAAATCCTGGTCAGGGCCGAACCCGCTTCCTCCGGCGCGCGGCCGTTCCAGAAATAGCGGAGCGTGTTCAGGCCCACCACCGGGATGCCCTGGCCCGCGAGATATTCTCCGATGCTCCGGTCAATGCTGGTCCAGCCCCCGTCTCCGGTCGCGATCACCGCCAGCAGATCGCCGCTTGAGTTTTTGGCAAACACCTCGATCAGGGGAAGGTCGGCGAGTTCCTTCGGCGAGGGCGCCTTGAGCAGCTCCTGCCGCTTGACCAGTTTTAGGAAAGAAGCTTTGAACTGGGGCATCCAGTTTTGGGGGACCGAATATCCGTGACCGACCTTGGGCAGGAGCACGATTTCGGAGTTGGGGACATGCTTGACATAATTCTCGGTGGACTTTGGATCGCAGACCTGGTCTATGATTCCCGAGAAGGCGATCCATTGGTTCGAGAGATTTTTCGCGGGCAGGAATTCATAGCCCTTGCCTTTGGGCAGGGGTTTGGATTCCAGGCCGGCGCCCTTGCACATGGGCTTGCTCAGGGGCAGGTCCGGGCAAAAGCCCATGCTCATGGCGCCGAGGAAAGTGTCGGGCGGGGCTTGGGCCAGGATCGCATAGACCAGCGTGGCGCCGGAGGAATATCCGATCAGGACCGGGGTTTTGTAGTCGGGAAAGCCGAGCTGCTTCTGGACATACTTGCTGAGCAGTTCGAAATCCGAGGCCGGGTAGGAACAGGATTCCTTGCCCGATTCCATTTGTCTGAGAAAATGAGTGATGTCAATCCCCACCACCAGCGAGTCCAGCGTCGCCAGGGTCCGCGCCATGTCCACCACCCCCAGGTTCCAGCCCCCGTCCCCCGAAATGAACAGGACCACATTTGCCGGCCGCGGCGTTTCCCGATACAAATACACCGCGCCGAACCGGCCATACTCAAGCTTTTCCTCCATCACAGCCCGGGCTTGGCCCGCGAGCAGGACCAAGAGCGCGAAAGCAACGATCCTTTTCATTTGGAAACAATCCCCTTGATCCCCCGGGAGGTCAGCACGGTCAAATCCGCCAGGATGGCCGGCAGGGACAACCCTCCGGGAGACGCTATATATTTGGATTCCCAAACCGGGAAAAATTTCTGCTTGTATTGGCGGAGGCCCTGGAAATTGTAAAAGTTTTCCCCATGCCGGAACACCAGATTGCCCACCCGGCCCCAGACCCGCGAATCCGGATATTCTTCCAGACCCGACAGCGGGGCCATGCCCAGGTTGAACCATTTATATCCCCGGCTCTGCGCCCAAAGCATGAGCTCGATGAACAAGAAGTCCATCACATCCTCCGGGGCGTCCGGCGAATAGCGCATCAGGTCTATGGTAATCTCTTCCTTGCCCGCGCCGGCTATGATGTTGGCAAAAGCCTTTACCCGACCCTCTTTTCTGACCAGCGCCAGCGGGAAATATTTCAGGTAGTCCTCCTGGAAAAACCCCAGGGAAAAACCCTTCTCCCGGGTCCTTTTGTCCGCCAGCCAGGCCTCGGAAACCTCTTTCAACTCCGGGAGCAGGGCCGGGACCGCTTCCGCCGTTACCACCTCGAACTGCGCGCCGTCCTTTTGCGCCCGGTTATGCGAATGCCGCAAATGTTTCTTTTCGTCTCCCTTCAAACCAAAACTCCCGAGTTCAACCCGGGCTCCCTCCCCAATCTTCAGCAGCGTCAGCCCCAAGTCCAGATAGATCCGCGCATGGCTTTGGTCAACCTCATAGAAAATCGTCCAGCCATAATGCCGGTCCGCCATTTCATGGAACCGCCAGGCCAGCTCCGTCCATTCCGCTTCCGGCCCCACCGGGTCCCCCAGCGAGACCCAGCTCCGGCCTTCAATCCCATACATAATGAAGGCATTGCCCGAGTCGCTGAAAAGCAGTTCCTTGTCCCCGAGCAGCGCCAGGCGGGACACGGTCCGGCTAGATTTTTCCATGACCAGCCCGGCCTTTTCCAGGTCCGCCGCGCTCGGGAGCGCCGGCTCGCGCGCCGCGGGCTTGAGCAGGCCGGCAAACGCGAAAAAGAGCGCGATCCCGATCATGCCCACGGTGGCGCGCAAGAACCGAGGCGCGTCTTCCGTGAACGCAAACCGCCACCAGAGGTCATGGGAATAGGCGACATGCTTGAAGGAAAACAGTCCCAGCCAGATGGTGCATAAAAACACCAGGATGATGGCGGTGATCCAGCCCGGGGTCAAACTGGGCCCGAGCAGCGAAGCCCGGCGATAGAAAAATCTCCGGCAGGGCAGGAGCGCCGCCAGCATCGCCGTTAAAATAAGCGCTTCCTCGTAATCGAAACCCTTGAGCAGCGAAAAGACCACGCCCGCCACGAGCAGGAGCGCGGTCAGGAAATAGGCCGCGTCCAGCCGGCGCTGAATGCTCCGGGCCAGCAGGAGCAGGCACATCCCGCTCAGGCTGCCCAGGAAATGGGAAAGCTCGATCACCGGCAGGGGCATGAAATCCTGGAGCCATTTAATCCGCTCGAATTCCGAGGGCGTGGCCCCGGAGAAGAGCAGGATGGCGCCGGCGACAAAAATCAGGTAGGACATGGCATAGGGCACGAGCGACGGGAGCCATTTTCCGAACAGTTGGGCCAGCCAGGCGAAACTTTTCCGGTTTTGCGCCAACTCGTAACCGGCGAGCAGGGTGGACGCCACCGCCAGGGGACTGAGGTAATAGATCAGGCGATATGCCAAAAGCGAGCCGATCAAGTCGCCGGAGGAGATCCGAGGCGACAATAGCAAAATAACGATGGTTTCAAAGACTCCCAGGCCGCCCGGGATATGGCTGGAAATGCCGGCGATCTGGGCGACCAGGAAAATGCCCAGGAAACCGATGTAGGTAAATCCGGCCGGGTGCGGCAACAAAACATAGAGCACGCTGGCGGCGATGGCCCAGTCGAGCGAGGCGATGGAGATCTGGACGAAAAAATATTTGGTGCTGGGCACGGGGAATTCCCATTTCCAGAGCCGGAAGGGTTTCCTGCGGAGGACGCCGATCAGGAAATAGCCGAACACGGCCAGGAGCATGAGCACGCCCAGGGGCCGGAGCGAGGAAAACGGGAGCTGGATGAGCGCGGGGATGGAAAATGGCTCGATCAGGAAAGCGATGCCGGCCAAAGTGAGATACCCCATCCAGAAAGTCAGGCCGTTGAAGCCGATGATGTTGGCGATCTCGATGGCGGAAAGGCCCCAGCCGGAGTAAAGCCGGAACCGGATCGAGCCGCCGGTGAGGATGGCAAACCCGAGTCCCTGGCTCATGGCATAACCCACGAACGAGGTGAACGCGCTTTTGGCGTAGGGCAGCGGGTGGCGGATGTAATGGACCGCCAGGGTATCGTAACCCGTGAGCACGATAAAATTGAGCACGGTCAGGGCCGAGGCCAGGTAAATGATCCCGGCCGGTAGCGCCCGGAAATGGATCAGGAGGTCATGGTAGGTGTAATGCCTCAGCTCCCGGTGCAAAATGAACAGCGCCAGCGAGAATAAAATGATGCCGAGGGCCGGCCAGAGGGTTTGCGACAGCCTTTTCTTCATCTCTATCTATATTATACCAATTATTAGATTTAGATGACCTTCCGGCCCCGGATCGTTGGCAGGCAAAACCGAACCGGCAAGGGACCGCGATTCCCGTTGCAAAGCCAACTCTGATATAATACCCGCCATGGTGAGGTCGTCCTGGAGAATTTATATCGGCTTGATCCTGGTCGGAATGTCAATCGCGCTCGGCCTAGTCCATATCGCCGTGTTCCGGAATCCCAAAGACCTGTTCTTTTATCTGACTTTGGACATTGTCTTTGTGCCCATCCAGGTCCTGCTCGTCACCCTGATCATCGAGAAACTCCTGGCCGAGCGCGAGAAACAAACCATGCTCAACAAGCTCAACATGGTGATCGGAGCGTTTTTCGGCGAGGCCGGCAACGACCTGCTCAAGGCCATGCTCGTCTTCTCGCCCGATTTCTCAACCCTGTCCGAACGCTTCCGGATCAGCCCCCAATGGGCCGAGCAAGAATACCTCGCGGCCAAAAAATTCACCGCGGCCGGCGACTTCTCTTTCGCGCCCGGCCCGGCCCAACTAAAGTCTCTGCGCAATCTCCTCCTCGCCAAACGCGAATTCCTGCTCGCGCTCCTCGAAAACCCCAACCTGCTCGAGCACGAGGCGTTCACCGATCTGCTCTGGGCGGTTTTTCACCTGACCGAGGAACTGGAAGCCCGGGGGGATTTTGAGACCTTGCCCGAAACCGACCTCCAGCACCTGGAGAAGGACATCAGCCGCGCCTTCTCCTTTTTGATCCGCGAATGGCTCGCCTATCTGCGGCACCTGCGGGAAGCATATCCTTATATTTACTCGCTGGAGCTCCGGACCAATCCGTTTAATCCGGAGGCCTCGCCCATCGTAAAATCATGAAGACAAAAAATCCTGATCCCAAGGAGGAGCCGATGAAAAAATTTGTGTGGGTCGTGGTCCTGGCCGCGGGCTTGCTCGCCTTAACCGGAAACGCGCAGTGGGATCAGCCGGCGCAAGCGGACCAGTACATGGTCGCTTCCGGCCATAAGCTCGCGACCGAGGCCGGGCTTGAAATCCTGGCTCAGGGCGGCAACGCCTTTGACGCGGGCGTGGCCACGGCCATGGCGCTCAATGTCACGCGGCCCATGTCCGCGGGCATGGTCGGGGTGGCGCCCACGCTGGTTTATGTGGCGGCCGAGAAACAGGTCCACGGCTATAACGGCCTAGGCCCGGCCCCGGCCAAGGACACCCCGGAATATATCCGCAGCCAGGGCTGGCCCGTCGCGCCCATCTTCGGCATCAACTCCCAACTCGTCCCGGCCTCGCCCGATGCCTGGATTTCCATCCTGGAAAAATACGGCACCATGAGCTTCAGCCAGGTCTCGGCCTCCGCGATCAAGCTGGCGGAGGACGGCCATCCGCTCAATAAAACCACGGCCAATTTCATGAAAATCTCCGGAGCCGAGCTTTTTGCCATGAAACATTTATGGCCCTATAACTACTCCATTTTCTGGAAGCCATTCGAGCCGGAGGGTCCTCAGCCCGGGGACATTCTGTATGAAAAGGACCTGGCCAAGACCCTCAAGCTGATGGCGGATGCGGAACAGGCCGAGCTGAAAAAATCCGGCGACCGGATCAAGGCGCTCGAGGCCGCGCGTTTTGTTTTTTATCAGGGCGAGATTGCGGACGCCATTGCCCAGCTTCATCAGGACCGGCATGGGCCGATGACCAAACAGGACCTGGCCAACTATCACGGCAAATGGGAAACACCGGTTTCCGGGACTTATAACGGCTACACCGTTTATGCCAACGGTCCCTGGTGCCAGGGACCGACCGTGCCCATGATCCTCCAATACCTCGAAGGCCTTGACCTCAAAGCCCTGGGCCATAATTCACCCGAATACATCGCCACCGTTTCCCAGGCCATCGAACTGGCCTATGCCGACCGCGAGGCCTATTTCGGCGACCCCGATTTTGTGGATGTCCCGCTCAAGGGTTTGCTCAGCAAGAAATTCGCCGCGGAACGGAGGAAACTGATCAATCCGAAAGTCGGCTTCGGGAAAATGCCCGCGCCGGGCGATCCCTGGAAATATGAGGGCCGGCCCGCGCCCGCGAAAATTTATCATCCGCATCTCACCCCGGCCAGCCTGCCGCCCCACCGGCTCGCGCATGATACAACCTATCTCTGTGTGATAGATGGACAGGGCAATGCCCTGTCGCTTACGCCCTCGGACTTTCCCTATTCGCCCATGGTGCCCGGCTATGGCATCATGCTCGGAAACCGCGTGCAGCAGTTCCGGCTCAAAGACGGCTCTCCCGCGCAGATCGCTCCGAACAAGCGGCCGCGGCTGACTCCGAACCCGAGCATGGTCACAAAGGACGGCGAACTGTTCATGGCGTTCGGCACGCCCGGCGGGGACATGCAGCCCCAGGCCATGGTTCAGGTGTTCCTCAACATCGTGGTCTTCGGAATGGACCCGCAAGCCGCGATCAATGCCCCGCGCTTCAAGTCCCTCAACTTTCCGGATTCCTTCTCGCCCCATTTCTACTACCCCGGCAAGCTCGAACTCGATGAAGGCCTCAAAGATGTCGCGCCCATCCTGAGCAAGCGCAACTACAAAGTAGAGGTCCTGCCCTGGCCCGCGGTCACCATGGGCGCGGTGTGCGCCATCATCCGCGACAAGAATGGGCATTTGATCGGCGGGGCGGACCCGAGGGAGGAAGCGGTTGCAAAGGGGGAATAAAAGTTTTATCGTTTTAGAGTTTTATAGTTTTAAAGTTTTGGCGCCTTAAAGTTGCAGAGGTAAAGGATGGGAGAAGGGCTGACAAAGGCAAAGCAGCCGATCAAGACTTTCCGCGATTTGAGGGTTTATCAGATGGCCCGGAAACAAAACCGGGAAGTCTTTGAAATCACCCAAAAGCCCCCTTTTAGCAAGGACTATTCTCTGGCCAATCAAGCCCGGCGCGCCTCGGCCTCGGTCATGGCGAATATTGCCGAGGGCTTCGAGCGAGGCAACAACAAGGAATTTATAATGTTCCTGTATATCGCCAAAGGTTCATGTGGAGAAGTCGGCGCGCATCTGGACGCGGCCGTGGATCAGAAATATATTGACTCGGACCCTTACAAAAACCTTTCCGGTCAGGCCCTGCACCTGGCCGCGCTG
>CAIUDS010000367.1 GCA_903897985.1 uncultured delta proteobacterium | reverse complement strand
GTGTTCGCCCTGGCCAACCTCGCCCGCGCCATGCTGATCCTCTATAAAATCAAGCCCGGGCCGCTTGCCCTCGCGCTCATTACCCTCTCCACCCTCGTCCTGCTTTTGGCCGCGGCCGGGCTCGGGCTTTTTCTCGACCGCAGTCAATCACCTTTGCTCCGCTGGGCAAAAAGAGGATTAGCAGCGGTCCTGCTCGCATTCGGCATTTTTATCCTCGTCCTGCCCGCGCTCTCTTGGCGCAATTTATATTTCTCTTCCAATGCCAAACCCGGCCGGCCCAACCTGGTCATGATCGTGATGGACACGGTCCGGAGCGATCATCTTTCACTTTACGGCTACTCGCGCGAGACCACGCCTTTCCTGGACAGCATCGCCGGGAAAGCCCTGGTCTTTGACAACGCCTTTGCAACCTCGCCCTGGACGCTCTCATCCCATGCGTCCTTTTTCACCGGGCTCCTGCCCTCCGAGCATAACTGCACCTACGAGAACCTCCGGCTGGACCCGAAATATCCCACCCTGGCCACGACCCTCGAGCGCGAGGGATATTTCACTATCGGCTGGTCCAACAACCCCCTGCTCAACCATTCCTCCGGACTCACCCGGGGCTTTGATCGCTTTGTCGAGAACAATCAGTTGGTCCTTTACACCGGCGACTGGCTCAGCCAGACCCTCCGCCATCGCTCGGCCGAATCACGCGGCGACAACGGCGCGGCCCTGACCAACCACGCGCTCATGCGCTGGCTGCCCCGGCTCTCCCGCGGGCGCAAGCCCTTTTTCCTTTTTCTCAACTATATGGAAGCCCATACCCCTTATCCCCGGAACCTGATGGCCCACAAGTTTTTTACCGAGCCCAAGCCGGCCATGGCCAATTATCCCTCGCCCAGTTGGGATGTTTTCAACTGCGCCCGGGAACAGGACCAGCGCGCGAAAAATATCTCCGCCAAATGGTATGACGGCTCGATTTACTATCTGGACGACCAAATCCGCCAACTCTTTGACCTGCTCTCCGCGAACGGTCTTCTGCAAAACAGCATCGTGGTGGTCCTGAGCGACCACGGCGAAAGTTTCGGCGAGCATGACTGGTGGGGACACGGCGTGAACCTGTACGACACGGAAATCAAGGTGCCGCTGCTCATCTACTATCCCAAAGGGCTGGCCCCGGAACGGATCGCCCAAGATTATTCCCTAAAGGAAGTCCCCGGACTCCTGCTCCAGATACTCCAGGAAAACAACGCCGCCGATCTCGACCGGCAACTCCAAAAAAGCGGCCCGGTTTTTGCCGAGGAGTTCCGGCCCATTATGTATCTGGAACGGATGAAAGCGGCCTGCCCGGAAACGGATTTTTCCCGGCTGGACCGCCGTCAAAAGGCCATCATCAAAGGACCTTATAAATTGATCTGGGACTCGCGCGGGATTGAGGAACTCTATAACCTCGAGCAGGACCCCGCTGAAACCAGGAATTTGTCCAAGACCGAGCCGCAAACCTTCTCGGATTTAAGCCGGGAACTCGGCTCGTTCATCTCAAACCACCCCTTTGCCCGGGGCCGCGGAAAGATGGACACCCAGACCGTTAATGCGCTCAAGGCCCTGGGATACCTCAAATAAGATGATAAAGATGATAGATGATGATAAAGCTGGTGAAGCTGGTAAAGTTGGTAAAGCTCATCAAGAAACTTGCCGATTAAAGGACTTTTTGCGTTGTCCTGCAGATACTTCCAGCGCGCCTTTTTAGGAACCCAAAAAATATTGTCCAGGGCGTATTCGTCCCGCTCTTCCGGGTCCGCGTATTTTTTCATTTTGGAGCTGATGAAAGCGTTCCAGGAACGAGTCGGAGATATATTTAAGGAAGATGAGACCCAGCACGATGTGTTTGTATTCCGCGGCGTCAATGTTGCCGCGCATCTTGTCCGCGGCCTGCCAGAGTTTGCTTTCAAAGCCCAGGTTGGCGCCGTTATGATTGGATTTTTGCTCCGCTTTCCCTTTACCCCTTTTCATCCCTTTACCCCCTGGCGGCATTATACCAGAACAAAATGCCTTAACAACGGATTATAGCCTAGATCAGTGTCAGAAGCGGTCAATGGGACCAGTCCCTGCACCCGGCGGGACGCCGCCGCTTTTGGTTGTAGCGTCAGGCTTCATGCCTGACCGGTCACCCACAAGGGGGTGACGCTACATATTATCAAGCCCCCCCAAACTGGATTCCAATGCCTCGGCAACCGGTAATTAAACGGGGATCAGGGATTTTAGTTGCAAAATCAGATTTTTCTGTTAAGATTAGGTCAGATAGACCCCAAAAAAGAGGTGGGTTTCCAACCCGCCTTTTTTTTCCTAGGGGGGAGGAAATGGAAGATTCAGAACGGTTGGAACAGATGATTCAGCCCTTGCTGGAGCAGCGGGGCATGGAACTGGTGGACCTGGAGGTCAGCCGGCAGAAGAAGCGTCTGCTCATCCGGTTTTTCATAGACCGGATCGAGGGCGGGGTTACGGTTGACGAGTTGGCCGAGGTCAACCATGAATTGGGCGCGGTCCTGGACCTGGATGCCGCGATCGCGGAAAGCTACATCCTGGAG
>CAIUDS010000366.1 GCA_903897985.1 uncultured delta proteobacterium | reverse complement strand
CGCGCTGTGCCGCTTCCGTTTCCCAGCCATGCTTTCCCCCTTTTCTGGACCCAATTTTACCCTCAAAACCTAACTTAACTACCTGTCCAGTTTTTGGGGGGAAGCTCACTGGCTGAAGATGATCGCCACATCGAATTGCCGGTATCGCGCCAGCCTTACCATATCGAGCGCCAGGCGAACATCTATCCCTTTTTCTCTCGGCAATGGATACTTTTTGCCGGGATTCTTGAGGTCGTCCACAAAAGCATACTTGAGCGGGCGGGAAATCGCTTTTACCTGAATTCCAAGTTTTTCGCCTCGATATTTTATGGATTCCAATTTCCGGTGCCAGAATTGGTTCAAGTCCGGCCTGATTTCATTCGAATGAATGCCCGTGTAAAAATTCAAGCCTACCAGGGTCCTGTCCTTTTCCAGTCCGGTGACCCTCAAGGCCAATTGGATGGGATCGTAATTAGGCTTGGGGTAGCCGAAGCATTCCCGGGCCGCGTGAAAGATATTTTGGCCATCAAAAAAGGCGTAGACTCTTTTCCTGGGTTCCATGATTTTGCTCTAAATTAAAAACCCCGCCACTTACCATAAGGTCAAGCGACGGGGGTGCATACCTACTATTTAAGTATAATGAACCATTTGAATTTGTCAAGGAAAAAAACAAGAAATGCTAGAGCCTTAAAACACCTTAAAAATCAATTGCTTATTGACGGCGGCTCATTAAAAGTGCCCGACTAATCCATATCTCTGATCATCTTTTCAAAACTGCTCAATTTATACTTGCCTTTCAGCAGCTCGATCAAGCAAAGCACGATCTTCTTATTTTCCGCCGCGAGTTTCGCTTTGATCACTCCCACCAGCGGCTCGAAGTTCCAGTCCGTGACCGCAAATTTTCCCTCGCGGCTCTTCAGGTAGTCGAGAAGGGCTTTCAACGCTTGCTTCGCCCGCCCCGCTTCTCCCTCCAAAAAATGCCCCGCGATCACCAGGTAGGTCAGGATGATCCGGAACTCCTCATCCTCCGCGACCTCGATCCCGGTTTGGGCCGCCACGATCCCTTGTTCCAGCTTGCCGTCCACCAAATATCTTTCCGAAACATTCATCAAGGCCAGCACATGCTCCGGGTCATTTTTCAAAACCTGCTCGAATAATTTGGTCGCTTCCGCGAACCTTCCCAACTCGGCCATCGCGAAACCCTGGTAGCAGACCAAATCAATATTTTCCGGGTCCGCCGCGATCGCCCGGTCATATGCCGCCAGGGCATCCTCGTTGCGGCCCAGGCGCGAGAGCGCGAACGCCTGGTAATACCAGGCGTCCGCATCATCTTGGTTCAACTTGAGCGCATGGTCCAGCGCCTTGAGCGCTTTCTCGTATTCCCCGAGCTCGACATGCTCGTAACCCTTGACATACCAGAGGCTCGGGTCGTCGCGCTTTCTCCGCAGCGCGCGGTCGAAACTGGCAACCGCCTGCCGGTGTTTGTTCAGATGGCTCAACAAAAGTCCCCGGGTGTACCAGGCCTGAAAGTCCTCGGGGTTTAGTTCCAGCGCCCGGTCCAACGCCGCCAGCGCTTCCTCGTTCCGCTCCAGCGCGAACAAACAGGTCCCCTTTAGAAACCAGGCATAAAAATGGTCCTTCTTGATCACCAGCGCGAAGTCCAAACTCCGCACCGCCTTTTCGTATTCTTCCGCATTCAGGTAGGCCAGCCCCTTGTCATACCAGAGTTGGAAATTGTTGATGTCTTTCTCCGCCGTCATTTTCGCCTCGTGCTCAATATGATGATAAACGGATCAATATTGTCAAACTGGGCCGGATTGTCCGCCCTAAAGCATAAACGCCGGATCGAAAACCCCGCGGCTTGCTTGTATCATCCAATTTGTAGTAGAATCCCCGGAACAGAGTTTGTGGTTTTAGCGGCGGATTGGGCATTGACAAAAATTTTTCATCCCGAAAAAAATTATCCAGGAGGTATTTAAGATGACGGAATCGGTGATCGTATCAGCGGCAAGGACCCCGGTGGGGGTTTTCCAGGGAACCTTGGCCCCGGTGACCGCGCCCAAGCTGGGCGCGATTGCGATCAAGGCCGCGATCGAGCGGGCCGGGGTCAAGGGCGATGACATCAACGAGGTGCTGTTCGGGTGCGTGCTTACCGGCGGCATGGGCCAAGCCCCGGCGCGGCAGGCCGCGATCTTCGCGGGACTGCCCTGGAGCGTGGGCGCCACCACCATCGGCAAGGTCTGCGGCTCCGGACTCAAAGCGGTCATGCTCGCGGACTCCATGATCCGCGCCGGCGACGCCGAGATTATTGTCGCGGGCGGAATGGAAAGCATGAGCAACGCCCCCTATGCCCTGCCCGGCGCGCGCGACGGCTACCGCATGGGCGACAAGAAAGCGGTGGACTTGATGATCCGCGACGGGCTCTGGGATGTCTATAAAGACTGCCACATGGGCGAGTGCGCGGACCTGTGCGGCAAGGAGTACAACATCTCCCGCCAGGACCAGGACAAGTTCGCCATCCGGTCCTATAAGCGCGCCCAAAAGGCCATTGCCGACGGCAAGTTCAAGGCCGAGATTGTGCCGGTCGAGTTCGAGCAGAAGGGCGGCAAGGTGGTGGTGGCGGAAGACGAGAACCCGAAAAAACTGCGGGAAGAAAAAGTCTCCTCGCTCAAGCCGGCTTTCACAAAGGAAGGCACGGTGACCGCGGCCAATGCCTCGAGCCTGAACGACGGCGCCGCGGCCCTGGTGGTGATGAGCGACCAGAAAGCCAAGGCGCTCGGACTCAAGCCGCTCGCTCGCATCATCGGCCATGACCAGTCCGCGCGCGAGTCGCACTGGTTCACCATCGCGCCGGTGGACGCCATGAAGAAAGTCCTGAATAAAACCGGATACGGCATTGATAAAATTGATATTTTAGAGATCAACGAGGCGTTCAGCGTGCAGGTGATCGCGGCCATCCGCGAGTTCAAGCTGGACGAGGAAAAAGTTAATGTGAACGGCGGCGCGGTTGCGCTCGGCCACCCGATCGGTTGTTCGGGCGCCCGCATCCTGACCACCCTGCTCTACGCCCTGAAAGACCGCAAAGCCAAGACCGGCCTGGCCACCCTCTGCATCGGCGGCGGCGAGGCCGTGGCGATGATTGTGGAGGCGATGTAATTGTGAATTATGAATGATGAATTATGAAAAAACCATGAATAAGCAACTCAAATTCTTTGCGCCCTTTGCGTCCTTTGCGGTAAATCGAAATTAAAGGAGGGAAAAAATGGCTGACGAAATGGTATTGCTCAATGTTGAGAATGGCATCGGGACCATCACCATCAACCGGCCCAAAGCGTTGAACGCGCTTAACATTGAAGTTTTAAAAGGTCTGGGCAAAATCCTGGACCAGGCGAGAAAGGATGACTCGGTCAAGGTGCTGATCATAACCGGCTCGGGCGAAAAGGCCT
>CAIUDS010000365.1 GCA_903897985.1 uncultured delta proteobacterium | reverse complement strand
TTGATCTTCCAGGCCTTGCTCCATATCCAGCGGGCGAACCTGGCCGGCGATGTGGGCCTCGGATTCAGCGGAACCTTTTTCTTCGACTGGTTCGGGATTTACTTCAATTACCTGTTCCTGGCTTCGGCCATCCTGGTGGTCGCCATGAGCATCTCGCACCTCGAGGGCAAGGATTACCACCGCGGCGAATATTACATCCTCATCCTGATCGCCACCGCGGGCATGTGCATCCTGGCCGGGGCCCGCGACCTGATCGTGGCCTTCCTCGGCCTCGAAACCATGTCCCTCCCGGTCTATGCCCTGGCCGCGGCGGACTCGTCCAATCCCAAGTCCAACGAGGCCGGCCTCAAGTATCTCCTGCTCGGGGCCTTTGCCAGCGCCATCCTGCTTTACGGCATCGCCCTGCTTTACGGGATCACCGGCTACACCGATTTCCTCAACCTGAGCAGTCAGCTGGCCAACTTGAAAGCGCCGGCCCTGGAACAGTTCAGCCGGCATGGAACGGCGCTCAAGATCAAAGATTTGCGGTTCTTCTTCATGCTCCTCGGAGTGGGCATGGTGATCATCGGCTTCGGATTCAAGATCGCCGCGGTGCCGTTCCACATGTGGGTGCCGGATGTGTATGAAGGGGCGCCCACCCCCATCACCGGCTATATGGCCGCGGGGGTCAAGGCCGCGGGCTTCGCCGTCCTGCTCCGGATTTTCCTGACCGCGTTCGCCGCGCCCTCGGTCTGGGCGCAGAGTTACCCTCTGCTCTGGGCCCTGGCCGCGGCCACCATGACCGTGGGCAACCTGCTCGCCCTGGTCCAGACCAACCTCAAGCGCCTGCTCGCCTATTCCAGCATCGCCCACGCCGGCTATCTCCTGGTCGGCCTCACCGCCCTGGTCGTGAGCAATCCTAAATCCGAGGCTTACGGACCCTCCTTCGCGATCATGTATTACCTCCTGGTCTATCTGTTCATGAACCTGGGGGCCTTCGCCGTGATCGTGGCGCTCGGCCGCGAGAAACGCGGCGGCGAGATGATCGCGGATTATTCCGACCTCGCCCGCAAGCGCCCGTTCCTGGCCGCGCTCATGGCCTTGTTCATGCTCAGCCTGGCCGGAGTCCCGCCCTTGGGCGGCTTCTTCGCCAAATTCTACCTCTTCCAAAACGCCGTCCATAACCGCCTCTACTGGCTCGTCATCATCGCGGTCCTCAACAGCGTGGTGGCGGCCTACTACTATCTGCGCGTGGTCTATGTCATGTATATGCAGAAGGAGCGCGAGGAAATATTCAAACCCGGGATCGAGACCGGCGTGCTCATTAACACGGTTTTAATCCTCTGCGCCGTGATGGTGGCCATGCTCGGACTGGCGCCCAGCCGATTTCTTGATATAATAGTCCTGACTTTCCGGGCCTTCCTCTAACAACCGGGCCCCGAACGGAGCAGACATGTTGGATCGGACCACAGTATCCACCAAGGGTTCCGAAGGGAAAGTTTTGGTGGTAAGGCTGGTTTTTGAGCGCCGCGCCGGAAAAAAGGCGAGCGGCGAATGGCTCTATCTTCTTTTTGGCAACCAGTTCCTGATCGGCCGCGAGGAAGGCTGCGAAATCCGGATCATCAATGACCGGATCAGCCGCAAGCACTGCCTGATCCGGCTGCTGGAAGACCAGGCCAAGCTGACCGACCTGGGTTCCACCAATGGCACCTTCCGGAACGGGGAGCTGATCGAGGACGAGATTATCCTGGAAAACCGGGACAAGATGGATGTGGGCCAGGGCGTGCTGTTCCGGGTCCGGCTCTGCCACCGGGGCGACCGCCTGAGTTCGGTCCGGCTCTATGGTGGCAACGAGGTCTATCTGCTGGCCTCCAACGAGGTCTTGATCGGAAAGTTCCAGGAAGAAACCGACGATGTTGACCTGATGGTTAGTGATCCTTCCCTCGTAACCCGGCATTGCCGGATCGAGCATTTCTACAATGACAATTTCATCGTGGCCCTGTCGCCGGAAGCGCCGGTGCTGGTCAACGGCAAGCCGGTCAAGGAACTCGGGCTTAAAGACGGGGACCTGATCGAGCTCGCCGACTCGGCCTTCCGCTGGAAAATGGTCTCGCTCACCTAGGAAAAAACATGAGCCGCCTCGCCCACTCCCGGTATCCGAGTCCTTCCCCCGGTCTTCCCTCCGGCCTTTCAAATTCAGGGCGCGTCCATTGAAGATCGCCGCGCCCGCCAAGATCAATCTCCGGCTGGAAGTGCTGGGACAACTCGGGAACGGCTATCATCTGCTGCGCATGTTCAACCTCACGGTTTCCCTGACGGACGAACTGGAAATCAAGTTGATCCCCAAAGGGATTGAAATCGAGACGGACGACCAATCCCTCCCCGCGGGCGCGGGCAACACCGTGTATCGCGCGGCCGCCTATCTGCAAAAGAAATTCGCCCGAGAGTTCGGCGTCCGGGTCCGGATCCAAAAACGGATTCCGGCGGGCGCCGGCCTGGGCGGCGGCAGCTCGGACGCGGCCGCGGCGCTCCGGTGGCTGATGGCGGAATTGGGGTTGGACCCGGCCCGGCTGGACTTGGAGGAACTCGCTTATGAGGTGGGCGCGGATGTTCCTTATCTGTTGAAGGGCGGCCCGGCCTGGGTGGAGGGGATCGGCGAGCGGATCGAGCCGGTTTTGGGTTTTCCGGCCATGCATTATCTGCTGGTCAAGCCCGGTTTGGGGAGCTCCACCCGCGAAGTTTATCAGGCTTTGGGGCCGAGGCCGGATTTGACAATTACGCCAAAAGCGGCTATATTGGGTGCATTCACGGGTGGAAATTGGAAAGATTTTTGCGTGAATCAACTGGAGCCAGTGGTCTTTTCAAGGCATCGGAGTTTGGAAAAGTTGAAGTCGGAATTGATCCGACTGGGGGCGGCCGCCGCGGTGATGAGCGGTTCCGGGTCGTCCTTGGTCGGAATTTTTTCCACGCGGGAGCAAGCGGAGAAGGGGGAGCGGGAAATTCTCAAGCTTCAGCCGGAGCTCTGGGTCCGGGCCGTCGAGGAATGTCAGCCGGGAGCGGCTAGAAAGTAAAGGAGGTTTGAGCAATGGAGATCACGGATGTCAAGGTATTTCCAGTCGAGGAAGAGCGGCTAAAGGCTTATGTCACGATTATTATTGACAATTGCTTTTTGGTCCGTGAGATCAAGGTGATCAACGGCAATTCCGGTTTCTTCGTGGCCATGCCCAGCAAGAAGCGGAAGGACGGCACCTATCGGGACCTGGCGCACCCGATCAACCAGGAAACCCGGGACCTGCTGGAAAAGATTATTATGGACGCCTATTGGAAGCGCGCGGAGGAGTTGAAAAAGGAGCCGGCCGCGGCGGGCGCGGAGTCCGAGCCGGAGCCCGAGTCCGAGCCGGAGTCCGAGCCGGAGCCGGGAGTGGCCCAGTAAATCCCGGCGCTTGAAAGGTAATTTATATAATTAAAATATTTGGCTAAGGCAAGCTGAAATTTTGGGGCGTCGCCAAGTTGGTAAGGCACGGGAATTTGGATCCCGCATTCACAGGTTCGAGTCCT
>CAIUDS010000364.1 GCA_903897985.1 uncultured delta proteobacterium | reverse complement strand
TTGAGCCGGGGGTCCTTGCCCACCCCGTAAAAGGTGTCAATGGCCCCGGCCTTGGGGTCCTGGCAGCCATACACCACCCGCTTCACCCGCGCCCAGACCAGCGCGCCCGCGCACATCGCGCACGGCTCGCAGGTAACATAGACCGTGGCCTTTTCCAGCCGCCAGCTGCCCAGTTTTTTTCCCGGCCTTGCGCAGCGCCACGATCTCCGCATGCGCGGTCGGGTCGTTCCGGGTCTCTTTGAGGTTATGCCCGCGCGCCACCACCTTATCCCCGATCACGATCACGCATCCCACCGGAACCTCGCCCCGGGCCGCGGCCTTGTCCGCTTCCTTAAGCGCCCGCCCCATGTATTTTTCATCTTCGGTCATGGCCTTGCTCAAACAAAAAAAGGCGGACTCTTCCCGCCCTAAACTTTCTCGCCTGCCAGGTTTCCTGCCTGCCTGTTCAGTGAGGCGCGACTTCCCGTCTCGTGGGGCGCGACATTCCTGTCCGTGAGGCGCGACATTCCTGTCGCGTATCCTTACTCAATGGTGCGCCCTAAGGGAGTCGAACCCCCAGCCTTGTGGTCCGTAGCCACACGCTCTATCCATTTGAGCTAAGGGCGCACGCCTATAATATTAAGGCTTTTGCTTCCCGCGTCAAGTTTGGCCGCAAAATCCGGACCGGCCGGTTCAATCATTTCCGGCCCATTGATAGATTTCCATCGGGCCGAAAATGCTATCCGGCCGGTAATTACGGACCACGAAATCCTTGAGCCTGGGGAAATCATTTCGTAGCGCGGCTTTGAAACCGAACGCGGGAAAATTGAAATTAAAATTAGTGGGCCCGATGATCATCTCATCGCAGATGACAAAATACCGGGGCCGGGCCTTGATCACATCATTCTGGTATTCCTCGATCCACGCTTGCATCAATTCCGGACGCTTGCCCCCGCGGGACAGGAATAAAAGATGATGCACGCAGCAAAACCGGGAAGGCAGTTTCTTTTTCAGCAGATAGGACAGGAGCGGGAACGGCCCGAAAAATTCCACCTCGTCCCCCGGCCTCAGATTCCGCTCCAGATAGCGGGCGGCCAGGATGAAACTGGACGCCGCATGGGTATCCAGCCTGGTGCCCTGGACATCCAGATGCGCGTAATCAAAGCTTCGGAAGGAGTATCGCCAGGCGAATTTTACCAGATCGTCCCCGACGCTGGTCTTAACCAGGACCGCCAAAACCGCCAGGTAAAACACCGGCCGCAAAATCCGGCCCGGAATTCCCCGGGCGATTTTGTCAACGCCGGATCCGATCCAGGCGATCCCCACCGCAACCGGAATGATCCAGAAGCCCCAGAACACCGCCAGTTGGTAATCCAGAAATTTCCCTTGCAGCAGATAGGCGAGCGCGGCCACCAAAGCCAGGGCGAGGATCGTCCAGCAAAGCCTCCGCTGGCCCGCGGCTCTTGACATCGTCAGCGCGGGATAGAGCCCGACCAGACCGGCGATGAATATCGAGATTTCCTGCATCACCGAGTAAAAAGGCACATACCAGAGCAGGCGCAGCCAATTAACGGGCGCCTCCGACCAGGACGAATATATGACAAAATTATACCAAAGGGTTGCTCGGTAAAGCTCCCGCAAATCCCCCCGTGCCCAGTAATAGGCTATAATCAAAAGGCTGGGAACCAGGCAGCCGAGCGAGAACAGGGAAAGCTCGAGCCAGATTCTTTTGGGCCTTTCCCGGAATCCTTGAACGAGGAACAGGATTCCAAACACCGGCCAGCATAAACCGTAAAAAGGCTTGACCAGAAAAATAAAACCCAACAGCATCCCGACCAGGATGGCCTTGAGCCAGACCCGCTTTTCCAGAGCGAAGGAGACCACCAGGCAAATCAGCAAAAGCCAGATGATGAAAGTCTCGCGGTCGCCTGCCTCCCGGCTGCCCAGGCCGTAATAAAAAATGCTGTAGCAAATCGCGGCCCAAAAGCCCCCTCCCCGCAAGCCCGAGAGGGTTTTGGTCAGATAGTAAATCATGGCCAGGCAGGAAAACTGCGCGGTGAAATCAAAAAGCCTGAAGCCTACTTCGCTTTCTCCGAACAGTTCGAGCACCACCCGGTGAATGATAAAAATTCCGGGAAAATTCTGATCCCATGCTCCAAGGTAGGGGGGCAAGCGATAATGCTTCCACACCCAGGCCCCGTAACAATGAATGGACTGATCCATGGTCAAATTGAACCAGAGCGTGAACGAAAGGATCAGGCCTCCCGCCAGAAGGGATAACCATAACCACCGGTCCTTGACTAGAGATGCGCCCATTGCAGATATTAAATTATAGCAACAATCATTCGCTCCCGCCAGAGCCGGCCCCGCGGCTCCCGGCCCCGCCTGGCCGGTCCTTTTTCCATTCGTAAATCTCGATCGCGCCGATGACCACGATCCTTTGATAATTCTCGTCCAGAAACCGCTGCAATTGCGGGAAATATTCCTTGAGCGCCTGCTTGAGGCTGCGGGCACGCAGATTGAAAAACGGGTTGTCCGGGAACGGGTCCGCCAGCAGGAAATATTTGGGCTGGGCCGAGATCACCGCGGATTCATACTCCCGGAGCCATTGCTCCTGCAAGGGCCGCATCCGGCCGTCGCGGGGCAGAAAGATCAGATGTTGCACGCAGCAGAAACGCGAGGGCAATTTCCGCTTAAGCAGAAACGCCGCCAAGGGATAGGGGCCAAAGACCTCGAGCTGGTCCTCCGGCTCGATATATCTCGCGAGATACCGCGCGGCCAAATAAAAGCTCGCGTTGCCGTTCCCTTCCAGCGGGGTGCCCCGCACATTGATATAGGCCATCTCAAAACTCCGGAAGCAGTCCTGATACGCAAACCGGATCAGATTGCGGTCGAGGCTGGTGGCAATCAAGAGCATGACCAAGACTGGATAAACTGAAGCCCCAATTATCCGGCCTCGGAGCCGGGAAGCGGTCAGGGCGCCGCCCGCGCCCGCGAAAACGACGACCACGCCCCAGAAGGGGATTAGTTGATAAGGGATGAACTTGCCCTGCGCCAAGTAAGCGAGCAGGCCGGTCCCGGCCAGGGCTATCAGAACTTTGAATAGCTTTCTCTGCTCCGGACTTTTCGCGGCGCGCAAAGTTAAATATGCGCCCGCGGCCCCGCAAATAAAAATGAAGAGTTTTCCCGCAAATATTTCCCGGAGCTGCTGGATGAGCAAAGCCCCTTTGCCCGCATGCAGGGCCGGCCAGGTCGAATAAACCGCGAAATTGTACCAGAGCGTGGCGCGATAGAGTTCGCGCAACTGCCCGGCCTGGCCGTAATATAAAACTATCAGCAGCGACGGGATCAGACAGAAAAAGCCGAACATGAAAAGTTGCAGGAAGGCCTGGCGCGGGCTTTTGCGATAGTTTTCTCCCAGAAACCAGAACCCGAACACCGGCCAGTTCAGGCCGTATTGGGGCTTGATCAGGAAAATAAAGCCCAGCAGAAGCCCGGTCAGGATGGCCGCCGGCCATGGCCGATGCCTAAAGGCAAAGCCAATAATCACTGCGAGCAGCAGGAGCAGGAAGATGAAACCTTCGCGCTGTCCGGTGTGCATGCTGCCCAAGCCGTAATAGAAAATGCCATAACAGACGCAGGCCAGAAACCCCGCTCCCCGAAGTCCGGAGAGGGTCCTGGCCAGATGATAAATCATGGCCAGGCCGGCGAGCTGCGCGGCAAAATCAAAAAGCCTGAACCCCAATACGCTTTCCCCGAACAGCTCGAGCGCCACCCGGTGAATGATGAAAATCCCGGGAAAATTTTGATCCCACACTCCGATGTAGGGCG
>CAIUDS010000363.1 GCA_903897985.1 uncultured delta proteobacterium | reverse complement strand
GCTCCCGAAGGTCGGGATGATGTCCGCGAGCATGTATCCGCGCAGGATTTCCGGGAGCGCGGCCATAATCGGGAAGCAAGGCGGATGGCACCGGCATTTCCAGGGCTTATTGCCGCCTTTGCTGACGAGATAGAACCCCAACTCCCCGTTCGGGGATTCCACATAAGCATAGACCTCCCCGGCCGGGACTGAGATGTCCTCGAAGATCAACTTCACATGGTTAATCATGCCCTCGATCGTGGTATAGGCCTGCTGCTTTTCCGGCAGCTTGAGCTTCGGGTCGTCAATCATCACCGGACCCGAGGGGACTTTCGGGAGCGCCTGCTCGAGGATGCGCATGCTCTGTTCCATCTCCAGCATCCGGAGAAAGTATCGGTCGTAATTATCGCCGTTCACCCCGAGCGGGACTTCGAAGTTCATGTCGTTATAGAAGAGGTAGGGGTGGGCCTTGCGCACATCGTAGTTGAGCCCGGTGGATCGGAGGAAAACGCCGGTGATGCCGTAGGCCACGGCGGTTTCCTGGCTGATCAGTCCTACCTGCACGGTCCGTTCGAGGAAAATCCGGTTCTTGTCGAATAGTCCGTGGATGTCATTCAGGACCTTGCGCGTGTCCTTGATCGCCTTCCGGCACTGGTCCTCGAAGCCCGCGGGCGCGTCCCAGCGCGCGCCGCCGACTCTCGTCCAGGAATAGGTCACCCGGGCGCCGCACAGGTTTTCCAGGACTTCATACCAGTATTCCCTGAGCTTGACGAAATAGAGGAACCCGGTGAAACCGCCGGTCTCCATGCACATGGCCGCCAGGCAGGTGGCGTGGTCCGTGATCCGGCTGACCTCCGAATAGATCATGCGCAGCCACTGCGCGCGCTCCGGGATTTTATCCTCGATCCCCAAAAGCTTTTCCACCGCAATCGAATAGCAGACATTATTAATGATGGCGGACACATAGTTGAGACGGTCGGTATAGGCCACATTCTGGTTCCAACGGTGGTCCTCGCATTCCTTCTCAAAGCCCCGGTGCAATTACCCCGGGTCTATGTCCACATCAATGATGGTCTCGCCGTCGAGCACCAGGTTCATCATCATGGTGCCGTGGGTGGCCGGATGCGATGGACCCATCATTACCGTGAGGTAACGAGTATGCAGGTCTTTGGTGTCGTCCGTCAGCTTGATCATCGGGTCTCCGGCTTTAACAGCGGTATCCGCGGCTGCCGCTTCTTGTGCGGGTAATCCTTGCGCAACGGGTGGCCCTGGAATTCGGGGTATAAGAGCAGGGTCCGCAGGTCCGGATGGCCCGAGAACTTGATCCCGTAAAATTCCCAGCATTCCCGCTCATACCAGTTCGCGCCTTTCCAGAGCGGAACCATCGAGTCCACCGTCGGGTCATCCTCCGGCAGCCGGACCTTGATCCGGACCCGGTAGCCGCGGCTGAACGACTTTAAATGATAGACCACCTCGAAGCGCGGGGTTTCCGGCAAGTGGTCCACCCCGCACAGGTCCATCAGCATCTCGAACCCGCAATCCTCTTTGAGGAACCGCATGACTTCGAGCAGGGACTCGCGTTTGATGAGCGCAGTCTCGTTGCCGAGCGCGGCATGGCTTCCCGCGATTGCGTCCGGGAAACGGGCTTGAAGTTTTTCCAAAACCTGTTGGCTCATTTGTTATCCAGAATCCGGTATTTCTGTATTTTGTCCTGGATTTTGAGGAAAGCGTCCAGAACCATCTCCGGGCGGGGCGGGCAGCCGGGGATGTAAATATCCACCGGGATGATCTTGTCAATGCCCTGGAGCACCGCGTAATTGTCGTAAAAGCCGCCGGTGCTGGCGCAGACCCCGAAGCTGACCACCCACTTGGGCTCGGTCATCTGTTCATAGACCTTGCGCAGCACGGGCGCGACCTTGTGGTTGACGGTCCCGACCACTAGGAGCAAATCGGCCTGGCGGGGGGTGAAGCGGGTGAACTCGGCCCCGAAGCGCGCGATGTCATAATGCGCGCACATGGTGCTCATGTATTCCATGCCGCAACAGGCGGTGATAAAGGGATACTGGAAG
>CAIUDS010000362.1 GCA_903897985.1 uncultured delta proteobacterium | reverse complement strand
TTTGGTTATTGGGCGCTCCGATTAGGTCCGGCATGATTTTGGGCGGAATTTCGGGATACCAAGAAAAAATGCGTAACTATGAACCAGAAAAGAACGGGACATCATTTGGGCAACAGGCCCTCGACAATAGACATTATCGCAACAATTTGCAGGCTGTTCCGGAAAAGTTTTCACCATCTTTATAACAGCCTGCCAAACGGGTCCATGATTTTCAAACCAGGAACCCTGAACCCGGAACTCGGAACCCTGCTTCGCTCGGATTACCGAGCTTCCAGCCTTCGTAGCCGCGGGCTACTACGGCGGAGCAGGCACGCAGGGCAGGCTCCCGGCTGGCTTGAGGCATCAACATAAGGTAGGATATAATTTGAGCATGGAAATAGCCAAGCCCAGCAGCCTACAAGTCCGGCCCGGGACCGACGCGGAAGTGGCGGAGGTTTTGCGCGGGAGCAAGGCGGTGTGGGGCGGGGGGATCAGTCTGGAGGATTATGTCGAGTATCACACCTTGATCCGGAAACATGAGTGGTCGCGCGAAAATTTCCAGCATCTGATTTTGACGGACGAGCAAGGCCAGCTTTTTTCGTCCTGCAAAACCTATCTGCACCAGGTCCGGGTTGAGGACCAGGAATTACGGATGGCGGTGATCGGGGCGATTTTCACCCCGTTGCAAAACCGGGGCATGGGCTACGCCAGCCAGATGCTCGAGTATTTGCTGGACACGCTCGGCGATCAGGGCGTTGACCTGATCATGCTCTTCTCGGACATCGGCGCCGAGTTTTACGCGCGGTTCGGTTTTCGGCTGGTGGTCAAAAAAGACCCGATCTACGGCTTCTCGGAAAAAGGGCTCGCGCCGGCGGAAATCGCGATTTTCAATCACCTGCCGGCCGAGGTCCAGGAATGGGACCGGACCTATGACCGGACGGAAAAATTCTCCCTGTTGCGGAGCCCGGAATATTATTCGCTCCTGAGCGAGCGGATTTCCTGGCACCAGCAATACATGGGCTTCAAGGAACAGAAAGTGATCGTCTCTTTCGCGGACCAGAGCTATCTGTGGGCGGACCTGAGCCGGTGGCGGATGACCGTGCGGAAATTCGGGACCGGCTCGGCGGATGCGGAGACGGCCTTGGGTCGGATCCTGGCCGCGGTCCGGGACAAAGTCGGTTTCCATGATTTTGCCGGGTGGCTGCCGCAGGACTTCGAGTCATACCGGTTTTTGAAGTTGAAGGAAAAAGAGCCGCGCAACCGGACCTTGATGATGATGGCGACCTTGAACGAACGCGCCCGGCCGGTTCACCAATTGACCCCGGATGAAATCCAATTCTGGCTGGCGGACTACTTTTAATCCATTACAGATTACAGAATAAAGACAAACCCGAACCCCAAAGACCTGCGAACTTTAAAATTCGGAAACCTTTGTTAGACTAGAGGGTTATTAAACTATCATGAGGCCGACGCTAAGAGTGTCGGCCCGACGAGGAGGTTCTGATGATTGCTCCCCATGGCGGAAGGTTGATTGATCGGATCGCAGGAGCCGAAGAAGCAGTGGGGCTCATGGAAAAGGCCAAGGGCCTTCCCAAGCTGGTTTTGAACCGGCGCGAGATGGCGGACCTGGACATGATCGCGACCGGGGCCTTGAGCCCGCACGAGGGGTTCATGGTGCGCGAGGATTACGAGAGCGCGCGCGATTTCATGCGCTTGAAGAACGGCCTGGTCTGGAGTTTGCCGGTGACGCTGAGCGTGAAGGACGACGAGGGCCAGTACTCGATCGGGAAAGAGCTCGCGCTGTGCACTCCCGAGGGCGAGCCGGTCGCGATGATGTCGGTGGAAGACAAATACAAGGTGGACAAGGAGTTGGAGGCGGACAAGTGCCTCATGACCACGGACCGGACGCATCCGGGCGTGCAATACCTGGACACCGTGTCGGACACCTATTTGGGCGGGAAGGTCAAGCTGTTCAAGCGGATGAAGGACCCGTCGTTCGAGCGCTGGTGGCTGGACCCGAAGGAAACCCGGGTGCTGTTCAAGACCAAGGGCTGGAAAACCGTGGTGGCGTTCCAGACCCGGAACCCGATCCACCGCGCGCACGAATATTTGCAGAAGTGCGCGATCGAGATGGTGGACGCGCTCCTGATTCACCCGCTGGTGGGCGAGACCAAAAAAGACGACATCCCGGCGGAGGTCCGGATGAAATGCTACGAGGTGCTGATCGAGAACTATTACGCCAAGGGCCGCGCCGCGATCAGCATCTTCCCCGCGGCCATGCGCTATGCCGGGCCGCGCGAGGCGATCTGGCACGCGCTCTGCCGCAAGAACTACGGTTGCACTCATTTCATCGTGGGCCGCGACCATGCCGGGGTCGGGAATTTCTACGGGCCGTTCGACGCGCATTACATCTTCTCGCAGTTCGAGCCGGAGGAGATCGCGATCACCCCGCTTTACTTTGACAACTCGTTCTGGTGCAAGAAGTGCGGGGGCATGGCTTCGGCCAAGACCTGCCCGCACGCGAACGAGGACCATGTGTCGCTCTCCGGGACCAAGGTGCGCGAGATGTTCGCCAAAGGCGAGGTCCCGCCGGTCGAGTTCACGAGACCGGAAGTGGCCAAGGTGCTGATTGCGTATTACCAGAGCCTGGAGAAAAAGTAGTAAAATTATAAATTGTAAATTATAAATGATAAAAAATAACCATATAACCAAAACCATAAAGAAGATTTACTTTGCGTCCTTTGTGTTCTTTGCGGTGAAAAAGAATTTTCTTCGAGAGGTTGAGTGAGATGGAAAAGTTATTGATTATCGGTTTGGATTGCGCGACGCCGCAGTTGGTGTTCGATCAGTTCGCCGCGGACCTGCCCAACTTGCGCTCGCTCTGGGAAAAGGGGACCAAGGCGCGCCTTCGCTCGACCATCCCGCCGATCACGGTCCCGGCCTGGAGCGCGATGATGACCAGCAAGGACCCGGGCCAGCTCGGGTTCTACGGGTTCCGCAACCGCGCCGCGTATGATTACGAAAACCTGTTTTTCGCGAACTCGAAATATGTGAAGGAGAAGACGGTCTGGAACTATCTGAACCGGAACCGCCTCTCAACCCTGGTTTTTGGAGTGCCCCAGACTTATCCCCCTAAACCCTTGAACGGGATCGCAGTCGGCTGTTTCCTCACCCCGGACAAGAACGCCGAGTTCACCTATCCGCCCGAGATCAAGGCCGAACTCGATAAGGCCGCGGACGGCGACTACATCATTGATGTAAAGGACTTCCGCACCGACAACCGCGACTGGCTGATTGAGCAGGTTTATCTCATGACCGACCACCGCTTCAAAGCCTTCCGCCATTTCTATAAAAAGGAAGACTGGCCGTTCGCGATGATGGTCGAGATGGGCATTGACCGGCTGCACCACGGCTTCTGGAGGTTCTTCGACAAGCAGCACCGGCTCTATGAGAAGGGCAACCGCTACGAAAATGTCATCCACGATTACTATGTTTTTGTGGACAAGGAAATCGGGAAACTGCTCGATGACCTCGACGGCAAGACCTCGGTGATGGTGGTGTCGGACCACGGCGCCAAGAACATGAAAGGCGCGATCTGCGTGAACGAGTGGCTCCAGAAAAAAGGCTGGCTCAAGCTGAAGCAGCAGCCCAAAGGCCCGTCCAAGCTGAAGATGGACAATATTGACTGGGAACATACCCGGGCCTGGAGTGAGGGCGGATACTATGCGCGCATGTTCTTGAATGTCCAGGGCCGCGAGCCAAAGGGTGTGGTGCCCAAGGCCGAATACGAAAAATTCCGGAACGAGGTCAAGGCGGCATTAGAAGCTATTGAAGACGAAAGTGGGAAAAATATAGGAACGCGCGCGTTCAAGCCGGAGGAGATTTACAAGGCGGTCAACGGGATCGCCCCGGACCTGATCGTGCATTTCGGTAACCTGGACTGGAGGAGCGCCGGGACTATCGGCGGAGGCAAGATCCACATCTACGAGAACGACACCGGCCCGGACGACGCGAACCACGCGCAGGAAGGCATCTTCATCTGGGACCTGGACCCGAAACGGTTCGCGCAAACGGGCGACGAGTTCAGCATTTATGACATCGCGCCAAGCGTGCTCAGGTATTTCGGGATCGAGGTCCCGGCGGACATGATTGGAAAATCGCTGATCAGGTAAACAAAATTGAATATTCATGCACTTTATGTAGAATATCAACAAATGAGCAATCTAAATTTTGCCGGCATCATCGCTAGTATTGTAGGTGCCATTTTGGGGCTTGGAGGACTCATTTACGCCATAAAGGCGTGGAGGGAAGCAGAAAAGGCAAAAGATGCCGCAAATGCTTCAAAAAAGGCTTCCGAAGATGCAACAGCCAGCATTAATAAAAATTTTGCAATTTCAGATCTATCTTCTGCAATATTTCTTATCGAAGAAATCAAAAGATTGAATAGGATGAAAAAATGGGAGATACTAGTTGAAAGGTACGGTAACTTAATCAAGCTCCTATCTGCAATTAAGGCGCAGCACCCTGATATCTCAAATAGCGAGAAGAGAAGAATTCAAAATGCAATTACACAAATCAGACTAATTGAGGAAAAGGTGGACGATTCTCTTTGTAGAGGAGTTAATATTGATGATCAATCAGCGGAATTTAATAAGGTATTGTCGCCCATATTCGATGATCTAAACGAGATAATCAATCGCCTTAAGACTACTATCTGAAAGGGAGGATAACAATGGCTAGAGAGCAGATGGTTCAAATAGCAAGAAGAATAATAGTGAAAACTTTGAGGAATGAGATTAAGTGGGAGAAAACAATTGACAAGAGTGAATTCGTTGCGTCAATTGAGGATTTTTCAGTCACCTTTGTCGAGCAATCACGTATGCAAGGTCTGGAGCGCTATTCTATTGCTTTGCGTGATGAAAACGGTGAACTTCTTGACTCAATAGAAGTTAGATCACAAGATGATATGTATGAGGATATTGTCAAAGCATTTAGTATTGCCAGGGACATAGCTCTAAATATTCCGAAAAGGCTCAATGACTTCATGAAGAAATTGGATAATAATTAGCAGAAAGGAGTTAACATGAAAGGTTTCACTTTATGGTTCACGGGACTTAGCGGCGCGGGCAAGAGCACGATCGCGAACAAGATCGAGGAGATTTTGCTCGAGCGCGGGATGAAGGTTGAGGTTCTGGACGGGGATGTGGTGCGGACGAACTTGAGCAAGGGCCTGGGTTTCTCGAAAGAGGACCGGGACATCAATATCCGGAGGATCGGCTGGGTCTGCCATATTCTGACCCGGAACGATGTGGTTGCGATCGGCGCGGCGATCTCGCCCTACCAGGCGATCCGGGACGAGAACCGGAAAATGATCGGGAGGTTTGTGGAGGTCTATTGCAAGGCGGGCATTGACGCGCTCAAGCAGCGTGATCCCAAGGGGCTTTATGAAAAGGCGTTGCGCGGCGAGATCAAGGGCTTCACCGGGGTGGACGATCCCTACGAGGCGCCGGACAACCCGGAGATCGTGTGCGAGACCGACAAGGAATCGGTGGAGGAGAGCGTGAACAAGATCATCCGGACGCTCGAGCTGATGGGCTACATCCCCGCGGGCGAGACCAGCGAGGGCTACTCCGCGGAGGAAGAGACTAAGATCAAGAAACGGCTCAAGGATCTGGGGTACATATGATTTCCCTTGCGTTAATGTTCATAGTCCTGTAAAATTTGCGCACAGGTGATGACTATCAGCAGATCAGCACATAAAGGGGATACCGGAAATGAAAGAAGATAGCCCTTTTACTCCAGGTAGCCCTGTTCCCGCCGATCTTTTCATCGGCCGGGAAAAAACCGTCAAGGAGATTTTGAGATACATCGGTCAAACCGGTTCCGGGAAACAGGAAAACATCTTCTTGGCTGGAGACAGAGGCATAGGTAAAAGTTCGCTGGCTTCCTTCATAAGGCATCTTGCCGTAAATGAAAAAAACTTCATCGGCACTCATGTTTTCTTAGGAGGGGCAAGTACCCTGGAGGAAGTTGTCCGGTGTGCTCTAGAACATATCCTAAAGACGTCCAAGACCCAAAATATATACGGTAAAATAACAGATCTTTTCGGCGACCTTCGCAAATACATCAACGAAGTTGGAGCTTTTGGCATCTCTGTCTCTTTCAATCCTCCACCCGAACAGTTGCATCACTTGGTGCTTAATTTTGCGGATGCCATCAGCGGAATCTTGGAAAAAATCAAGGAAGAGCAAAAAAGCGGATTGATCTTGATATTGGATGATATTAATGGGTTGACAGAAACGCCCGATTTTGCCAACTGGTATAAGAGCTTGACGGATCATATCGCCACTCATTACAAGGATTTTCCCCTCTTGATGATCCTGATTGGGCTTCCACAATTAAGAGATCGGCTAGCAGAAAAGCAACCTTCACTGATGAGAATTTTTAGATTGGTTGACATAGACAGGTTATCCGAAGGCGAGGTAAAGCAATTTTTCCTTAACTCTTTCAGCAAGGTCAACACTAAAATTCAATCCGATGCCCTTGACCTGATGATTAAGTACTCCAGCGGCTTGCCAATTTTCATGCAGGAGATCGGTGACTCCATATATTGGACCGATAACGACTCATTTGTTGATGTGAAAGATGCGATCAGTGGTATAACCGTGGCCGCTAATCGAATCGGGGCCAAGTATCTCGATCCAAAGGTTTACGGAGCGATCCGCAGCAAGACATATCGAGCGATTCTGAGGAAACTAGGCGAAAAAATCGGAAAGGAAAAGTGGGCGGATATCTCAAATTTCAAGAGAAAAGAAATCGAGAAAATCCTTGACGAAGAAGAGAAACCAAATTTGGACAACTTTTTGAAAAAAATGCAAGACTTGGGAATTACTATTGCAGATTTGGAGGGCGGGGTTGGAGCTTATACTTTCACGAACCAACTTTATCCGATCTATATTATGATTGAGAGCTTGGAGCATAAGAAAAGAGTCGACGGCCCCCTCTTTGAAAAAGTGGGCAAGACTTCAGATTAAACGCCGATTCAATCCTGGAATTTGTGTTTAAATTTCAATTGATTAAACAGAATAATCTTCATGCTATGGCTTAAAAAAGGGAAGAAGCGGCTCATGGTGGTGGGCCTGGACGGCGTGCCCTACACGCTGGTGAAGAAGTTCTGCGCGGACGGGACCTGGAAGTTCATGGACGATCTCTCGAAGAGCGGGGCGCTTAGGCAGATGGAAGTGACCCTGCCCGAAATCAGCGCGGTTTCCTGGCCGAGTTTCATGACCGGCAAGAACCCCGGCGAGCACGGCGTTTACGGCTTCACCGAATGGGCGGACAATTCCTATGAGATCCGCTACCCCAACTTCAAGGATGTCAAGGCCCCGACCTTCTGGGACACGCTCGGCGCCAAGAAAAAACAGTCCATTGTCATCAACCAGCCCGGCACCTACCCGGCCCGGGCCATCCCCGGCATCCTGGTCTCCGGTTTTGTCGCCATCGAACTGAAC